>JANMFP010000551.1:0-5609 GCA_031378135.1 Variovorax sp.
AGGAATCCAGTTGGCCGTGTTCATGTCGTGCGTGCGGCGGCGATCATCGCCTGTGTTTTTACGCAACTCCAGGAATTCTTCGATATCGAGATGCCATGTTTCAAGATAAGTACAGACCGCGCCCTTGCGCTTGCCGCCTTGGTTTACAGCCACTGCTGTATCGTTCACGACCTTGAGGAACGGCACCACGCCTTGCGATTCGCCATTCGTGCCTTTGATATGCGCACCCATGGAGCGAACGCGCGTCCAGTCATTACCCAAACCGCCTGCGTATTTAGAGAGCAGCGCGTTTTCTTTGATGGATTCGTAAATACCATCCAAGTGATCGGGTACAGTGGTCAGGTAGCAAGAGGACAATTGAGAGCGCAAAGTGCCGCTGTTAAACAAGGTTGGTGTGCTGCTCATGAAATCAAACGAACTCAGCACCTCATAGAATTCAATCGCACGCGCTTCGCGGTCAATCTCATTGAGCGACAAGCCCATGGCCACGCGCATGAAGAAAGCTTGAGGCATTTCGATGCGGGTTTTGCGCACGTGCAGGAAATAACGGTCATACAGAGTTTGCAGGCCAAGATAATCAAACTGCAAATCGCGCTCGGGCTTGAGTGCAGCGCCCAGGCGTTTCAAGTCAAACTGCTCGAGCTTTTCGTCAAGCAGCTCATTTTCCACGCCCTTGCGGATGAAGCGCGGGAAATACTCTGGATACGCTTCTACCATTTCAGCTTGGCTGGTCTCCTGACCCAAAATTTCCTTGCGGATCGTGTGCAAGAGCAAGCGAGAAGTTGCATAAGTGTAGTCAGGCTCCTTCTCGATCAAGGTGCGAGCAGCAAGAATGGATGCTTTGTAGACTTCGTCGACGGGCACACCGTCATACAAATTGCGCAAAGTCTCAGCCATGATGGGGGCTGTGCTCACGTCTTTGCTCAGACCAGCGCACGACGACTCAATCAAGCCTTGAAGCAAAGCCATATCCAACGGCAAGCGCTTGCCGCCATCAATGACATGCAATGCAGGCGTGGCGACGGCTGGCGCAGCTGGCGCCTTGGCGCGCTCTTGCGCACGGCGTTCACGATAGAGCACATAAGAGCGTGCGACCTCAAGATGCTCGCCGCGCATCAAACCTAACTCCACTTGATCTTGCACATCTTCAATATGGAAGGTGCCACCGCCCGGGCGCGAACGCATTAAAGCGCGCACGACGTTGCTGGTGAGGGAATCGACTGCTTCGCGTACGCTGGCTGATGCTGCACCTTGCGTACCATGCACAGCCAAGAAGGCTTTCATCATGGCAACAGCAATTTTGCTCGGCTCAAAAGGCACAACCGCGCCATTGCGGCGGATGATCTGGTAACTGCTGTAAGGGCTACTTGAGGCTTGCTGAGAAGGTGTGGCCGCAGATGGCATGTTCGTAGCCAAATAAGACACACTGGAGCCAGCAGAACTGGTGGGGATGTTTGTTGTTTGCATTGTTGCCTCGTGGGGTGATCTCGTTAAACGTTGTTGTGTATTGCTTAGAAAGTCGTTGCTGCTTTGAAGGCCATTATCTTGCGCTTGTTGTTCTTCATGTAATGCTATCAAATAAATAGTATCTGCGCAACAGCCAAAACACTAGATCTAGTGTTTTAGTACCCAGTAAGACACTAGATGTAGTGTATCGAGCTCTATGGCTTGTTCTACTGAATCAGCTTACAAAGTCGTAAAAAAACACTACAAAAAGACGCCGAAAATCGCACCGTGCTGCGCGTTTTGATGTAAGAAAAAGTCGATTGAGCGGCGTCAAGAGCAAGCAATGTTTGATTTTTGCGCATCCTTTTGACCCGACACGGCCGGACAAGCCGCACGAAAGCTAGCTCTCCCTATTTATTCCCAATTAACTTGAGGCTTTGCAAGCCTTTTTCATGCGCGAGCCGCGTCAATGCTTGATCCTTCGCGCCAGCATGCTCAATGCATGTTTGTGGTGCAGATTTTTAAGTGATTCATCACATCAACACTGATAAAGCAGGGAAGCAATGCGGCGACCATCCCAAGGTTTTCTGAAAACCCTGCCAATCAAAGCCAATTCCGGGATCAAACTTGCGTCCAGGAGCAATATGTTCATGTCCCGTGACGTGTTGAATCGGAAAACTTTGGCGCAATTGTTCACATAACAAAGCCAAGGTTTGATACTGCGCAGGCTCAAAAAGCTGCCCTTCCAAACCCTCTAGCTCAATCCCAATAGAAAAATCATTGCAGTTGCTGCGCCCCAGGAAGCTTGATTGCCCCGCATGCCAAGCGCGATCATCTGCACTCACGAATTGCCAGAGCTTGCCGCTGCGTTCAATGTAAAAATGCGAAGACACTTCCATCCCGCGTAAGGTTTCGAAATAAGGATGTGCCTGCCAATCAAGTTGGTTGGTAAACAGCTTTTGCACTTGTCCGCCGCCATAAATGCCAGGCGGCAAGCTGATCGAATGCACCACGATCAAATCAACAGGTGTTTGCGTGGGTCTCGCACCGAAATTTGCAGAATCCAGGCGCTGTGCGCTGCTGAGCCAGCCTGTTTGCCAGGTGGCAGCGTTTTCAGTTTTTGCCTTCATCAGCCTCAATACCCAATCGCGCCATGCGATAGCGAATTTGCCTCAGGCTCATTCCCAAACGTGAAGCAGCTGCTGTGCGATTAAACCCTGTATCTTTGAGCGCAGCCACCAAGATATCGCGCTCTTGCGCATCCAAATGTGCCTGCAAATCGCTGGGCAAAATATGAGTAGCATCCCCAGAGGCGCTAGCAGGGCTTGCAGTCACGGTGTCAGCAATCAAGGTGTGAGCGTTCTCATGCTCGTCCAGCGACAGGCTGCTGCCATCAGACAGCGCCACAGCGCGATGCAAGAGATTTTCCAACTCGCGCACATTGCCTAGCAAAGGCAGCGCTTGCAGCTGTGCAAGAAAACTGCTGCTGGCTTTTGGCACACTTTCACCAGACTCCTTGGCAATTCGCTGAAGCAAACAATCCACCAATGCAGGCAGATCCTCCGGACGCTGACGCAGCGCTGGCAAAGCCATATCAATCACGTTGATGCGATAAAACAAATCTTGGCGAAACACGCCCGCTACCACGGCGGCGTTCAAATCCTTGTGAGTTGCACTCACAATCCTCACATTCACCGTCTGCTCTTGCGTATCACCAATCGGACGCACACTGCGCTCTTGGATCGCACGAAGCAATTTGGCCTGCATCGCCAAGGGCAAATCACCCATCTCGTCTAAAAAAAGCGTACCGCCATGAGCCGCTTGAAAGAAGCCTTCGCGATCAGCCGCCGCACCGGTGTAAGCACCTTTTCGCGCACCGAAAAATTCAGCCTCTAGCAAATTTTCCGGAATCGCACTGCAATTGACTGCAACGAAAGGCCCATCGCTGCGATGGCTGCAGGCATGAATCGCGCGCGCCACCAATTCTTTGCCGGTCCCCGATTCGCCTCGCACCAGAACAGGCGCCATGCTGCGCGCCACTTTGGCTATTCTTGAGCGCAATTGACACATCACCTCTGAATCGCCCACGATAGCAGCCAAGGCCGACGCCGCTGCATCGCCAGTTTGCGCAAGCACAGAGGTGGTTTGCGGCAAACTCGCAGCCCTCTGTGGCGCAGAAGATGGCTCAACTGTTTGGCTCAATTTAATCGCTTGCGCCACCACGGAGCGAAACTGTTTCAAATCAACGGGTTTACTCAGGTAATCAAAAGCTCCTGCCTTCAACGCTTCAACCGCGTTCTCCGCCGAGCCATGCGCTGTGATCACCACACATCGTTCGCTGCGCTGCGCCTGCGATAAGTAATGCAGCACTTCGAGCCCCAAACCATCTGGCAACTGCATGTCGGAGACCACGGCGTGGAAACTCCGTTGATCCAGTGCAGCCAGAGACTGAGCCACGCTGTCAGCCGTCACCACTTCGTAGCCTTCGCGCGTGAGGCTGAGCTCATACAAGGTACGCAAATCCGGCTCGTCGTCAATCACAAGCACACATGGCGCTAGGCGTACAGGATCATCCGTGCTTGACATCATGCGTGGATTGTAGAGCGTCAAAAACGCGAAGACATCAAAGGCATCGGCTGCGTCGATTCCAAGCTGGTTCGCAACTGAACGAGGAAATCATTGCCTTCGCGCTTGGCGTTTTGCCCAGCTTGAGAGCCTGTGCGGCGCTGATAAGTGATGGTTGCGCCATGGCGCATGCACAGCTCTCTACATATGTAAAGCCCCAGCCCACTAGAGCGGCTTTGTGAACTGAAAAAGGGCTCGAAAAGATGGCGCTGCACCCCTTGTTCTATCGGCTCACCATCGCTCCACACGCTGAGCAGCCAAGCGCCGAGATGCCCTGTCGCCGAGAAATGCACCTGAATCGCGCCAAGCTTCTTGCTGGCATGGCGCAGAGCATTGTCAAGTAAATTAACCAGCACGCGTTGCATATGATCTGCTTCAAATTCAATAGCATTGGGCGAATAATCTATGCCGGCCATGAGGATGTTTTGTGCTCTATTTTGTTCTGCCCAGTCGTTGCAGACGCTCTGAATGAAACGTGAAGGATCATGCAAAATTGCAGATGCTTGCACACCACTTTGCGCCCGCGAAACATCCAACACATCTTCGACCACACGGTTGAGCCGCTTAACGTTTTGCGCCACCATGCGAACCAATTTTTGCTGCCCGCTTTGTGTGATTTCTTCTGCCAGCAATGCGTTAGCCTGCGCAATGGCCGACAAGGGATTACGAATTTCATGAGCGACAGCGGCAGACATGCGCCCCATCGCGGCGAGTTTTTCTGTGCGCACGCGCGCTTCCATTTCGCGCAAATCCTCCATGAACATCACGCACAAGCTGCCCTTGACAGACATATTCGGCACGATCGACAAATAAGTTTTGACATGCAACTGGCTGGTGCCCGCTTGTCCAAAGCTCAGCACGACATCGCGCTCAAGGCCTTTTTGCTCCAAAAAACTATGCACAGCCAGATCCGCCAAACCCTGCCAAGCTGGGCGACGCGCCAACACGAAAGGAGGCTTGGCCAGATTCAAGCCATTGTCCATATCGGCACCCAGCATGTTGCGCGCAGAGGGGTTAGCTGCGTGCACCACACCATTGGCATCGATCACCAATACACCGTCACTCAAGTTATCGATGACCAATTGATTGACCTGAATTTGCGCACGTGCTGCCATCTCGCTGCCTAGCGCAGCACGCTCTTGCCGCACCAAACGTGTTGCCAGCTGATTGGCAAGGTAGGCCACCACAAAAAGGCCAATGCCTGTGATCGACGCTTGAATGTAGCGGCTTGCTGCATCCGATGCGCCTGCAAAGCTGTACTGCAGCGCATCAAGCAACAACACAACGATCACCGTGGCTGCCGTTCCCAAAGCCAACAACAAAGGCCCGAGCACTGCCGCCAGCAGCACAGGCAATGCAAACAAAGGCGCAAAGTTGATTGAGCCGATCTGCAGGTAAAGCAAAAAGCCAAAGACCAACACATCCACGCCAATCGTGATCAACCACTGCGGATCAAAACGCGCCCCAGGCAACGCAGGCCGCCCCAGCACTCGCACCCAGACAGTCAACGCTAAATAGGCGATACAAACCACCAACGC
>JANMFP010000567.1:0-1625 GCA_031378135.1 Variovorax sp.
GAATCGATCCAGCTCATCGCCCAGCGCATCGCAGCCGCTGCAAGCTCACCTGCCAAGGTGATTTTGTTCGGCTCGTATGCACGTGGGAATGCGAACGAGAGCTCGGATGTAGATATTTTGGTGCTGCAAAAGCAGTTCGACAACCGAGGCGAAGAGTACTTGCGCTTAGCAACTGAGGCTCACAAAATCATCCGTAACGTAGACGTTGTGCTCATGAAGCAAGAAGATTTCGAATGGAAAAGCATGGTTGGCGGAACGCTTCCATTTTGGGCAAAGCAAGAGGGTGTTGTGCTCCATGACGGTCAGCCTTGAAGAAGCTAAGCGCAGAGTTGCTGCCGAGCTGTTAAAAATCGCTGGGCACGATCAAGAAGCGATGCACATCTTGATGCAGGCCAAAACCATCGATTTTGCAATCATTGGTTTTCATGCCCAGCAGTCAGTTGAAAAAGCCATGAAAGCTGTGATGGCAATGCATGGCATAACTTATCCACGCTCACATGATTTGGTTCAGCTGCACGACATGCTCTACAGTGCATCGATCTCATGCCCGTTGAGCAAAGACACATTGGAATCGCTTAATCCGTATGTCGTGAGTTCACGCTACAACTTAGAAACTGACGAACTGCTCAGCGAGACTCAAGCGCAAGTAGCAGTCCAAGCCTGCTTGCAGTGGGCAGCACATCACATCAACAAAAAATAATATGGCCACCAAACGCGACTTCTACGAAATCCTCGGCGTTGCAAAGAACGCGAGCGATGAAGACATCAAAAAATCCTATCGCAAGATGGCAATGAAGTTTCACCCTGACCGCAATCAGGGCGATGAGGCCAAAAAAGCCGAAGAGAAATTCAAAGAGGCCAAAGAGGCCTACGAGATGCTTTCTGATCCAGACAAGCGCGCGGCTTACGATCAGCATGGCCATGCGGGCGTGGATCCGAACATGCGAGGCGGGCCGGGGCAAGAAGGCTTTGGCGGCTTTGCAGAAGCGTTCGGCGATATTTTTGGCGATGTATTTGGTGGGCGTGGCCAGCGCCAGGGAGGTGGCCGGCAGGTCTATCGCGGTGGCGATCTGAGCTATGCGATGGAAGTGTCTCTCGAAGAGGCGGCTTTCGGCAAAGAAGCGCAAATTCGCATCCCAAGCTGGGACAACTGCAACACCTGCGGCGGCAATGGCGCCAAGCCTGGCACCAAGCCGATCACCTGCACCACCTGCCAAGGCCACGGCCAAGTGCAGATGCGCCAAGGCTTCTTTGCCGTGCAGCAAACCTGCCCGACCTGCAAAGGCACAGGGAAAATTATCCCTGAGCCCTGCTCAGCCTGCCATGGCGTGGGCAAAATCAAAAACACGAAAACGCTCGAAGTCAAAATCCCATCGGGTATTGACGATGGCATGCGCATCCGCAGCGCGGGCAACGGCGAGCCGGGAACGAACGGCGGGCCAGCGGGAGATTTGTACATTGAAATCCGCGTGAAGAAACATGAGATTTTTGAGCGCGATGGCGATGATCTGCATTGCCAAGTGCCCATCAGTTTTGCCACGGCAGCGCTCGGCGGCGAAATCGAAGTGCCGACGCTGTCTGAAGAGGCCGAAAACAAACTCGGTAAAGTCGGCATCGATATTCCC
>JANMFP010000579.1:0-2430 GCA_031378135.1 Variovorax sp.
CATGATGCTCCAACCCAGAAACGCGAGCCCCGAGCCAGCTATAAATTCAATAGCAACATCGGCAATAAATACGCCGGGTAACAGCCCAAAACACCAAAAAATATTGCTAAAAAGTGCTTTTGAAGAGATGCTGTCTGCCAGTGGTTTGGATTTACTCCCTGCGGCATCGCCAACATGCGGCAAGAGCGCCAGAAGCGCCATAGGCAGCGCACGTGAGACCACATGGCTAGACAGTATCAGCATCGCCACAGGCCAGAAAGCCAGCTCCCCCAAAGCCGCCAGCATCGCAATCTTCGTGAGCAAAGCGAGCACCAAAGCCATCGCACCAAACGCCCCCACGCGCGAATCTTTCATGATTTCCAGAGCCCGATCCCGCTCGTAAGAGCCACCCAGCCCATCCGCCAAATCCGCCAGGCCATCCTCATGGAATCCACCGGTGAGCAGCACGGTGGCAATCGTCGATAAACAAGCCGCCATCAAAGGTGAAAAAAATGAATGTTGGCCGCTGGGCAGCAAGGCATCAAACACCCCATAAACCAAGGCAGCCACCATGCCCACCACCCAGCCCACCCCCGCAAAATGCGCCGCACTCGCGCGAAGCATTGCGGGGCTAAACCCCACCCACGCCGCGAGCCTTCCGGTGATGGGAATGCGCGTGAAAAACTGGATCGCTAGGAGGAAATGTTTGATGAACAACATACTCTTTGGAGCTTTATGGGCAGTGTTGGCGAGGTCAAAATAGAACGCAAAAGACGCAAAAAATCGCAGAAGGCGCAAAAAATAAAAGCAAGCTTTGAATTTCTTTTCTGCGTCTTTTGCGTAATTTCTGCGTCTTTTGCGTTCTATTTTTCGACTGAAACAATCAAACCTTTTGAGACACCCCAGCCGATTCAAAGCTGGCCATCTCGTTGAGCAATCTCGCGCTAGACACCACCAAAGGCCAAGCCAGCAAAGCGCCTGTGCCCTCGCCCAAGCGCAGCCCCAAATCCAGCAGCGGCAGCGCAGCCAAAGCCTTGAGCATGGCCTGATGGCCAAACTCTGCACCCACGTGGGTGAACACCATGTAATCTTTGGCCGCAGGCGCGAGGCCAACCGCCACCAAAGCCGCCGCGCCAGCAATAAAACCATCCACCAAAATCACGCGCCGCTCAGCGGCTGCTTGCAGCATTGCACCAGCCATCATCGCAATCTCAAAACCACCCACCGCGCACAAAATATCAAACGGTTTTTTCACGCCATGATGGCGGCGATGCGCACGCGTGAGCGCATAGATTTTTTTCTTCATCTGATCATCGGTGAGGCCAGTGCCACGGCCTGCGCAGTGTTCAATCGGGATCGGCGTAAACAGCGAAAGAATCAGCGCGGCGCTGGATGTGTTGCCAATGCCCATCTCGCCAAATGCCACCACATTGCCCGCCAATTGGCGCACCACATCCATGCCCGCTTGCAGCGCCGCCACGCCTTGCATCTCGCTCATCGCAGGCGCGAGCACGCTGTTGCGTGTGCTCGGCGCGATTTTGAGTTGCAAGAGGCGCGGATGCTCGGGCAGATTGCTCGCGACACCCGCATCCACCACCGTGAGATTGAAGTTGTGCTGATGCGCCAGCACATTGATGGCCGCGCCGCCGCGCTTCTCGCCATTTTTATCCACCACGCCCAGCATATTGGCCACCATCTGCGCCGTGACAGCTTGCGGGTAGGCCGATACACCCTCATCGACGATGCCGTGATCCCCCGCAAACACCACGATTTGCGGCTGCTTCAAGCTCACCATATCGCTACCCTGGATCAGGCCCATCTGCATCGCCAGCGCTTCCAGTTGTCCCAGCGCGCCGAGCGGCTTGGTTTTGTGATCCAGCTTGTGCTGTAGCTTGGTAGAAAGCTCCATGGCGGCCAGGCCATGGCGGATCGGCGAGATCTCGGGCGGTTGAAAGATAGTCTCAGTCATATCAGTTTTTCAAGAAAAGTCTGTAAGCGGGATTGGCCGTCTCATCAACGCAAGGATAGCCCAGCGCCTTGATGAAAGCCGTAAACGCTTTGTCATCCGCTTTGGGCACTTGCAGGCCGATCAAGATGCGGCCGTAGTCTGCGCCTTGATTGCGATAGTGAAACAGCGTGATGTTCCAGCCGGGGCGCATGAGATTCAAGAATTTCATGAGAGCACCCGGCCGCTCGGGGAAAATAAAGCGCATCAAACGCTCATCGTGCGCGAGTTTTGATGCGCCGCCCACCATGTGCCGCAAATGCTCTTTGGCCAAATCGTCGTGTGTGAGATCAATCGTGGTGAAACCTTTTTTCGTGAACGTGGCAGCTATTTTTGCGCTCTCGCCCACACCATTCACTTTCGCATGCGTGGTCAGGCCCACGAACACATGCGCTTCTTGGCTGTCGGAAATTCGGTAGTTAAATTCCGTCACATTGCGCGCACCG
>JANMFP010000604.1:0-2027 GCA_031378135.1 Variovorax sp.
GAACAAAATCCGTGCGAGCAATCGCTGTGGCCTGTGGTTTGTTCGCGAGCTTGTAGGCGCTAGAGATCAAATCAATATTGCTTTGTACGCGTTTCATATCGATAAAGCCCAAGCCTGTTTCTTGCACCGTGGGCGTGTTCACAAAAGTGTCAAAAGCCAGCCGTGCTCGGCGCCATTCAAATTGCTCATCGGCATTGGCATCCATCTCTTTGATGGTCTTTACCGCTTCGCGGGTGTTGCCTAAAGTGGCTTTGAGCGCCGCATGGTAAGCCTTCACAAAGCTGGCCACAGCTCTGGGGTTGCCCTCCAAGAATTTAGGGTTCACAAGGATGGCATTGCCATACACACGCAAGCCCATCTCATGGAAGGGATACACCGCATAGGCTGAGCCCGACATGCCTTGCTTTTCGATATTGAGCATGGTAGTGAAGAAAAAGCCGGTGATGCCATCGAGCTCGCCTTTGGCAAACATTTCTTCGCGCTTAGCAGCATCAACATTTTGCCAATTCACCTCGCCCGTTTGCGCCACTTGAGAAAATGCAGGCCAGAGCTTGCGGCCACCATCAAAGGGTGGCGCGCCAAGCTTTTTGCCGGCCAGCTGCTGCGGGCGATCAGCACCTGAGGCTTTGCGGATGAACAGGCTTGAGGGCGTGCGCTCATAAACCATGTACACGGCCACGGGCGGCGCCGCGCCAGGATTCTTCGCCGCATGTTCAATCAGGGAGCTGAAGTCGCCTAAGCCCATATCAAACTCACCGCTTGCCACTTTCGCTACCGTCGCTCCTGAGCCCGTGCCCGGCGTGAGTGCGACGCTTAGTTTTTCTGCTTGGAAATATCCTTTGTTCGCCAAGAGCAAGGGTGCAGCTTGGCCCTCCCAGCGCCAATCGTTTAAGAATTTGATGGCGGTCTGCGCCTGCGCCGCACCAGCAAACGCGAATGTAGCGAAAAGCAAAGCGCTGATTTTGATAAATTGACGACGCATTACGGGCTCCTTGATGCACTAAACACATGCATTGTGCCGCGAGATGGTGCAATCTTCCATCGGGGTTTTGCATAGCGTGAATTAGGTCACGCCCGAACTACCAAAGCGTCAATATTTCGGCGGCCGCCTCTCGTGCAAACTGGCCACGCCCTCGCGCACATCGGGTCCTGAAAAACCCATGAATTCGAGCGCGAGCGAAGCATCAAATGCCGGGCCAGCTTGTCGCAGCCAGTTGTTCAGCGCATATTTCGTCCAGCGAATCGCGGTTTGGCTGCCAGCAGCTAATTTGTCGGCCACCTCATACGCTTTTGGCAAAAGCTGATCTTCGGGCACACAAAGCGAGACCAAACCAATGCGCTCAGCCTCCGCGCCGCTCACCGCTTCGCAAAGCATCAAATAATATTTTGCTTTCGCCATGCCGCAAAGCAGTGGCCAAATAATGGCTGCATGATCGCCCGCTGCCACACCTAGGCGTGTGTGACCATCCACAATTTTTGCCGTCTCAGAGGCAATCGAAATATCGGCCAGCAGCCCCGCTACCAAGCCCGCGCCCACGGCTGGCCCGTGCATCGCGCTCACAATCGGTTTGTCGCAATTGATCACGTTGTAAACCAGATCACGCGCTTCTTTCCAGACTCGGCTGCGCACTTCAAAATCGCGCGCCATATCTTCCACGAGCGCGAGATCGCCGCCGCCCGAAAAACCCATGCCCTCCCCGCGCAACACCGCCACTTTCACCGAATCATCGCGGCTCACATCGCGCCAAATCTCGGAGAGCTCTTCATGACCTGCATGGCCAGAAGTGGGCAGCTTGCCATTAGCGGCCTTCATTTGAATATCGAGCACAGCATCATTCACACCTCGGCGCGTGATGCTCAGTGTTTTGTAGGCAGAGTAGTCCATCGATTTCATGAAGCGTTCAAATCAAAACAATATCGTAATGCTCTTGCACCATCGTGCTTTCGGCTTGCAAAGAAATAGGCTTGCCAATAAAGTCCGACAAGCCCGCCAAATGCTGACTCTCTTCATCCAAAAAGAGCTCGAC
>JANMFP010000621.1:0-1577 GCA_031378135.1 Variovorax sp.
ATGAAGAAGGGGCGCACCAGCTCCACGGCTGCCGTGAGCGGCAAATAATCGGTGATGAGTTGCAGCCAAGGCGGTAGCTGATCGCGTGGAAAATACACGCCGCTGGTGAACGTCATGGGCACGAGGAAGAGCGTGAAGTAATAGGTGAAAAAATCGTAGCCCTTAGCCAGCGCTGTGAAGATCAAGCCCATGCAGGCGAAGCTGAATGCGACGATGGCCACAATGGGTAAAGCAAGCAAGACCTGTGGGTGCTTCACGATGCCTAAGCCCGCCATCACACAAAGAATAGCCAGCGTGGTGAAGACTGCTTTGAATGTGGCCCAAAGCAGCTCAGAGAGCACGACATCATCGAGCGTGATCGGCGCATTCATGATGCCATCCCAAGTTTTCTGCACGGCCATTCGCGAATAGCCAGAGTAGAGAATCTCAAAGCTGGCCGCATTCATCGCGCTGGTACACATATAGCCGCTGGCCACGAACACGAGATAAGGCATCGCTTGGCCGCCCCATTGCACGGCACCCACGAGCGTGCCCAAGCCGTACCCGAAGGCCACCAGCGAGATTAGCGGATCAGCGGTGTTTCCAAGCAAGCTTGGCCAAAAGAGCTTACGCCAAACCAGCAAGTTGCGCAAAAAAACAGGCCACCAGCGCATGGTGATACTGGGCATGCGCCAGATGGAGGATGGAAGGGTGTTAGAAGGCATATTTCAATCAATTTTTAGAGCGTTTTAGGCAGTTAGCCGGCATATATATTGCGCAGAGTGCTATTATTTTAGTAGTGATGATGTCTAGCCATCTTCCCGAATCTGTCGCCCCGTGAGCTTCAAAAACAGGTCTTCAAGATTGGCAGGGCGATGCAGTGTGCGCAGCATCGGGAAAGCTTGTAGCGCGGCGAGCATGGGCTTTGAATCGCGGGTGTAGAGAAACAGCGTTTCGCCGCTGACCTCTACGCGCGCGGCATGTTGCGTGACCGAGCTTTCATGCTGCAAAGCCAACGCACCTACGCCATAAACCTCCAACACATCAGGCTCCAAATGCTGCGCAATGAGCTCGCGTGGCCTGCCTTCAGCGATTTTTTTGCCATGATCAATCACGAGCAACCGGTGGCACAGGCGCTCAGCTTCGTCCATGAAGTGTGTGGTGAGCAAAATAGATTTGCCTTGGGCCGTGAGCGTTTGCAGCCGCTCCCACATTAGATGCCGTGCCTGCGGATCAAGCCCTGTAGTGGGCTCGTCGAGCAGCAGCAGATCGGGATCGTTGACGAGTGAGCGCGCGAGTGACAAGCGGCGCTTCATGCCGCCTGAGAGCTCGCCCGGTTTGGATTTCGCCTTGCTTGTGAGCGAAGCGAACTCCAGCAAAGCAGGAATCCGCGGCTCGATTTGCGCTTTCTTCATGCCGAAATAGCGGCCATACACGAGGATGTTTTCCTCCAGCGAGAAATCCGGATCAAGCGTGTCAAACTGGCTCACCACGCCCAGCCGCGCTTTGATCTCGCTCGCTTGGCTTGGCATCTGCATGCCTAGGATTTCAATCTCGCCACTATCAGGCGCAGTTTGCCCAAGGCTCATGCGGATCGT
>JANMFP010000624.1:0-7589 GCA_031378135.1 Variovorax sp.
CCTGAGCCATTACCTATCGCATTGCCCGCTGCACCACCGGCTATACCGCCAATCAATGCACCTGCACCAGACTTGCTGCTGCTCTGCGTCACCACCTGCTCTTGCGTGCACACTTGGCGCGGCACAGCCACCTGCTGGATCACCGGCGTGGTGGAGATCACGCGGCCCTGCTCCTGCGCCATGGCCACCGAGCCGGCAGCGCTAGCAGCGAGCGTCAGCAGACTCAGAGAAATACGGATCGTGTGTTTCATGCGGATCTCCTACAAAGTTGTGCTTACAACGGGTCACTCGACTTTTACGCCTACAAACCTGTCTATCCATGAGTGTAAAGTTGCAAAGAAGTGCCCGCTGAAATGACGAAAATTTGTCACTGACCCCACAGAAAACAGACTTTTCAGCCTTACTGCGAAGCCAAACTCAACTCCGCCCTGGGTTGCCATTTGTCTTTCTCAGATGCCGCAATCGCCTTGGCCGCACCTAAAAACAAGCGGTCGCTTGGCAGCCCTTTGGCAGAGAGAAAATCGCGCACCGCCACGCCGCGCGCCGTGGCCAGCTCTTGCATGGCCTGCTCGGTCACCGGTAGGCTGGCCAAAAGCAGCGCCTCCATATCAGGCGTGGGAATGTCTTTCACCAAGCCTATCGCGTTGCGCGGCTTGGGCACATCGGAGCGCTTGTAGACCTCTTTGAGAAGCGCTGGATATTCGGCCTCGCTCACGGTGATGGCGGCGGTTTGCGTGGCGTTCGATCCTGCGCCGGAAGACACGGTATTGCGCCGCTTTTCGGCCGCCACCAAGGCCTTCAGGCGCTCTTTCTTGAACGCCTCGCGCTCTACGTCCGCGCTGGCCTGGCCGATCACCGTCATTTTGAGCGCGGGGCGATCCGTGAGCGCCTTGATCACTTTGTCCAAACCCGGTTTGGCACTCTCGGCAATTTGCGCGCTGCCGGGCGTGAACGCCACTTGGCCGAGTTCATCACCGCCGCCACCAAAGGCGCTGGCCAGCAATGAAAACGGCGAGGTAATCGCTTTGACCACCAAATTGATGATCAGCTTAAACACAATCGGCCCAACGGAAAACTGCGGATCATTCAGCGAGCCTTGCACTGGCAAATTGATATCAATCACGCCATTTCTATCGGCCAGCAGCGCCACCGCGAGCCTGACGGGCAAGCTATTGGGCGCGCCTTCCACTTTGTCGCCAAACTTGAGTTGATTGAGCACGATGTTATTGGAGGCCGTGAGCTGGCCATCGGGCTTGACGAGGTATTTGATATCCACACTGAGCTTGCCGCGATCGATGCCGTGGCCGGCATATTTCACGCTGTAGGGCGAGAGCGGCGCGAGCTCTAAATCGCGCACTTTGCCGGTGATATCGAGCGCGAGCGGCTTGGCCAGCGGGTTCACTTGGCCTAAGATTTCCAGCTGCGCCGTGCCTTCGGCTTTGCCGCGTAATTCGAGCGCTGCCATCTGTACCGTGCCATCTTTGGGCTGCGAAGAGAAGCTGCCCAGTTGACCGGTGAGCTCGCTCAAATTGGCGGCGTAATTGGGTTTGATGAAACGATCAGCAAAGAACATTTTGCCGTTGATCAGGCTGATTTTGCCGATGGTGATGATGGGGTCTGGTTGAATGGCTGAAGGTTCATTTTTTAAGCCATTTTGGTCTCTAGCCGGCAAAGAATCTGCGCGGAGTGCTATGGAATTAGTAGTGTTTTCAGCGGGTGATGAAGCGGTTGGGCTACCTTCAGTAGCGCTGGATTTAACGATGTCTTGCAAATTCAGCCGCCCCTGCTCGCTGATGAGCACGCGAGCAAAAAAGTCCGCGAGCGCTGCTTCGCCCACATCGACGCGTAGCGCTGCGCCGGGTTTCAGATCCACCGCCAAAGCTTTGACGCTGAGCGCGCGCCAATTGATCAGCTCATCGCCTGCCACCGCGCCCGAAGATGCGGCCAGCACCGCGCCGCGTAAGGTGGTTTGCAGCTCTTCCAGCACCACATCGCCAGAGAGCTGCGCAGCTAGGCCGGCGGCAGACTGCGCGATTTGCACCTTGCCGCTGTAGCTGGCCTCCAAGCGCAACACATCAATATTGAGCGCATCGGCGAAATACGGCTCGAAAGCGTGCACCGGGATGCGCTGGAGTTGGCCACTGAGCTGCATGGCCAGCGGCGCTGGCGCAATCTGCCCTTGCAGCTTGATTTGGCCCACATCGGCAGACATTTTGGTGAGGCCGGTAGATTGCGCATCGCCTTGCGCCAGATTCAAACTCAGGCTGATCGGAATCGGCTTGCCGCTCAGCTGGTTGCCTTGCAGTTCAATGCCTTTGGCGCTGGCTTTGAGCTGAGCGATGTCGATGGCGACGGACTTTTTAGCGGCGGGGCTCGGCAAGCGATCAACGAAAGCCAACTGTGGTGCATCAAGCTCTACTTCGGCCAGAGAGACTTTCCAAACTGAAGCAATAACTGAAGAAGTAGCAGGCGATGCGGGCGAGTTGGATGCAGCAGGCGCATTTGCGGCTCGCAACCAATCCTGCGCCATCCAGCGCCCTTGCGCGTTACGCTCCACACGGGCTTGCACGCCGCTCGCTGCCACTTTTGCGACCTTCACCGTTTGCGCCAGCAGATCCAATTGCGCGCCCGAGGCCGTCAAGGTTTTCACCTGCGCCAGCCGCGCTTTGCCTTGGGTCAGTTGCAGATTCGAGAGCTGCGCTTGCGGCAGCGTGATTTGCAAAGCGGCTTTTTGACCACCTTGTCCTGCTTGTCCTGTTTGCTCAGCCTGCCACAACAAGCCCGCCTGCACATCTGCATTGCCGACAAGTGCCGGAATTAATACGCCCTGCAAATAAGGCGACAACGCAGCCAGCGGCAAGGCTGAGAGCTGCGCGTTCACACTGGCTTGTCTATCGGTGGCCGTGCCCGAAAACGTCAAGCTACCCTGCTCCACAAGAGTAGCGCCTTCAAAGGCAATCGGCAGTGGTTCTTTGTCGCCCGCTTGGGGCACAAACGGCCAGGCGATTTGCTTGGCTTGCAGGTTGATATCTTTGGCTTGCAGAGTGGCGCGCGGCGTGTTGGCTTCATCGTTCCATGTGATCGAGCCTTGCACCAAGCTCACGCGCTCGATACTGATTTTCCAAGGCGTGGCGACACCGGAGGCGCTGGAGGCGCTGGAGGCGCTGGAGGCGCTTGAGGCGCTGGAAGTAGTTGAAACGGCATTTTTAGCATCATTTTGGCCAGTAGCCGGCATAGAATCTGTGCGGAGTGCTTCTTTTTTAATAGCGGCTGCGCTTTGCAATTGAGCGGGAGCAGCATTCAAATTAAGCTGACCATCTTTGCCGCGCCGTATTTGCAGGGCGGGTGCAGTGATCTCAATTGCATTGAGCGCCACGCGGCCGGCCAGTGGCTGCACGTCGGCTGCCGTGATCTTGATGCCCTGCACTTTCAGCACATCTTGCCCCGCCGCATCGGTCAAAGCGATGCCCTGCCCCGTGATTTGGCCGGTGATTTTCACGGCGGGCTTGGGGGTTTGCTCAAAATCAATCTTGAGGTCTGCGCCTAGCACGGCAGAGACGGGCTGCACCGGCAAGCCTTTCATGACTGCTTTGAGATATGGCAAGTAAGGCGCGAGATCGAAGGCTTGGATCGACAGAGATGCATCGGTTTTGCGCGTTTGCACGAAAGGCGTGCTCTGAGCCGTGCTGTCAAAGCGGCTGCCGTTCAAGGCAAAGGCTAGGCGCGGCTCGGTTTTCACTTCGCGCTGCGCTTCTAAGGTGCTTAAAAATGGCAGGCTGAGCTGAAATTCGCTCAAGCTGTGCTTTTTGCCTACGGGGCGGTCGTCGAATTGCAGCGCCCAGTCTTTGAGTGCGATGTTGTAAATCGCAAATTTCGGTGGCTCAGCGCTTGGCGGCTCGGTGCTTTTGGGCCGTGCCGCTAGTTTTTCAAGGATGTCATCAATATCGTATTTGCCATTGCCCAAGTGCGTCAAACTGCCGCGCACGCCATCAATCTCCACCGCATCCACCACGGGTGCCAAACGCAACAGGCTTTGCAGCTCAGCGTTGACGTAGGCGCGGCCGATGCTCAACTGGTCGCCCTGCCCGCTGGCTTGCGCGAGCTTCAAGTCTTTGATTTCGAGCTCCAAAGTCCACGGTCTGAAATCAATGCTGCCCACGGTGAGCTTGCGCCCCAATTTTTCAAAGGCAAATTTTTCGGCCTGAGATGTCACAATCGGCGGCACAGCCATCCAAGACAGCGCCAGCAGCGCTATGAGGCTGCCTGATATCCATAACAAACGTTTGCGCCAGCGTGATTGCGGCGACGCTGTGGACGTTTTCACATGCGATGTATCCATCGCAGCTATTGTGAGGGAAAAAAGTGAGGCAAAAAACAAGAAAGCCCGACAAGCCAAGGTCTGAAACCTGTGAGCTTATCGGGCCCGGTGGCTCAGCAAAGCTGCATGCCACCTGAAATGCTGGGTGCGGAGCTTGGTGTCCGGCCCAGCCATGCAGGCAAAGAATTGCCCGCAAAGGGTGTTGAAATCAATCAACAATTTCACTCTACGCGCCTATCGATGCCAGATCAACTTAATTTTTTCAATCACAAGACGCGTTCGCTTGTGTGCTGCCTATGGGTTAATCTTTCTCACATCTACTCACACTGTGGGAAGCACCTAAAACCAGGCCAATGTCAGTTCTATTTAGCCCAAAACACTGCCGGGCTAAACTATGCGGGCTAATTTCAAGCAGGCCACAAAAAAGCCAGCAAAGCTGGCTATGATTAACTTAAATTGGTGCCCAGAAGAGGACTCGAACCTCCACGATGTTACTCGCTAGTACCTGAAACTAGTGCGTCTACCAATTCCGCCATCTGGGCTATTTTCAGAACTAAGGATTGTATATCAAAGCCACCCCCTCATTCGCAGCCAACGCATCCAGCAAAGCTGCTATCACAGAAGAATTAGAAGGTACCGTGCAAGGCCATCGCGATGGCCACGGTTTTGTGCAGCGCGATGATGGCGAAGGAGATATTTATCTCTCGCCGAGCGAAATGCGTGCTGTGTTGCACAAAGATCATGTGCGCGTTCGTGTGATGCGACTGGATCGCCGAGGCCGGCCTGAAGGCCGCGTGACAGAAATTTTGATGCGCCCCAAAGGCCCGATCATCGGCCGCTTGCTGCAAGAGGGCGGCTCATGGTTAGTAGCGCCGGAAGACAAGCGCTATGGGCAAGATGTGCTGATCCCCAAAGGCGGCACAGGCACGGCCAAGGCGGGCCAAGTGGTCGTGGTGCAGCTCACCGAGCAACCCTCGCTCAATGGCCAGCCGGTTGGCCGCGTGAGCGAAGTGCTCGGCGAGATGGACGATCCGGGCATGGAGATTGAAATTGCCGTGCGCAAATACAGCGTGCCGCATGTGTTCTCGGATGCGACGCTGGATGAAGCTCGCCTGCTGCCCGATAAAGTGCGCCCTGCAGACAAAAAGGGACGCGTGGACTTAACCGATGTGCCATTGGTGACAATTGACGGCGAAGATGCACGCGATTTTGATGATGCGGTGTATTGCGAGCCGGCAAAAGTGGGCCGTGGAAAAGGCTGGCGGCTTTTGGTAGCGATTGCTGATGTTTCCAATTACGTGCAAACCGGCGCGCCGATTGATGTGGATGCTTATGAGCGCGCCACCAGCGTGTATTTCCCGCGCCGCGTGATTCCGATGCTGCCTGAGAAGCTGTCGAATGGCTTGTGCTCTCTCAACCCAAATGTTGAGCGGCTATGCATGGTTTGCGACATGCTGGTGACAGCGCAAGGCGATGTGCATGCCTATCAGTTTTACCCAGCAGTGATGTTCAGCCACGCCAGGTTTACGTACACAGAAGTGGCTGCGATTTTGGCGAACACCAGTGGGACGGAAGCGAAGAAGCGCAAGACCAGCGGCTTCGATAGCGTGCCGCATCTGATGAATCTTTCTGATGTATACCGCGCCCTGCTCGGCTCGCGCGGCAAACGTGGCGCGATTGATCTCGAAACAGTTGAGACGCAAATCGTTTGCGACGAATCTGGCCGCATCGAGAAAATCGTGCCTCGCACGCGCAATGAAGCGCACAAGCTGATCGAGGAAGCAATGCTGGCGGCCAACGTCTGCTCGGCGGACTTCATCTTGAACGCGAAAAAGACCGGCCTCTTCCGCGTGCATGAAGGCCCCACCGCTGAGAAAAAAGATGTGCTGCGCCAATATCTGCGCGGCATGGGCATCAACGCAAGTTTGAGCGACGATCCCACACCCGCAGAATTCCAAGCCATTTCCTTGGCCACCAAAGATCGCCCTGAAGCTGCGCAAATTCACACCATGCTTTTGCGCTCGATGAGCCAAGCGATCTACACGCCCTTCAACAGTGGCCATTTCGGCTTGGCATACGAGGCATACACGCATTTCACCTCGCCGATTCGTCGCTATCCCGATTTACTGGTGCATCGCGTCATCAAATCGATTTTGGCGAAAACGACGTACAAATTGCCCACGCTGCCCACACCGGGCGAAGCGGTCGAGCAATTCAAGAAGCGTTTGGCATCGCGCAAAAAGAAAACCACTGATTTTGAAAAACGAAGCGGCAAATCTGCCGAGACTGCCACGCCCAAGAAAACCAGCGCCGAGCAAACGGCTTGGGAAGCCGCTGGCCTGCATTGCAGCGCCAACGAGCGCCGCGCCGATGAAGCCAGCAAAGATGTAGAAGCGTGGCTCAAATGCAAATACATGAAGGAGCATTTGGGCGAGGAATATGCAGGCACAGTCACGTCGGCCACGAGTTTCGGCTTGTTCGTTACTTTGGATGCCATGTACGTCGAAGGCTTGGTGCACATCACCGAACTGGGCGGCGAGTATTTCCGCTTCGATGAAGTGCGCCAAGAGCTACGTGGCGAGCGCACGGGCATGCGCTATGCACTTGGCTCGCGCGTTCGCGTGCAGGTGAGCCGTGTTGATTTAGATGGCCGCAAGATTGACTTCCGCCTCGTGCGCGAAGGCGAAGTCATGCGCGTGGGCGGCAGCCCTGCTGTAGCTGGTCAGCCAGCGATTCCAGGCGGCTACGTGCGCATGAATGCGGATGACCGCGCAACGGGCAGGCCAGCCAAAAAGAGTGTTAAAAAAGGCGCGGCACAAACCAGCAGAAAATCAGCCGCAGAACGCACACAACGCAATCTTTCGCCCATTGCTTCGCTCAAAGCTGCCGTGAAAAAAGCAGCAAAGAAGAAGGCCAAGCGTGGGAAGCGCTGATCGAAATGACGAAACGAAAGCGCCCAACGCGCACTGTAAAACTGATTGTTGAACTGCCCAAACCGCGTAATGTCGTGTTGCAAGCTGCGGCGCTTGGCCAAGTCAAGATGGGCACGGCCAAGCATGAAAAATCTGCTGGCGCTCTGCGCCGAGCACAGACGATGGCGCTGGCCAAAAGCGCTGCTAAATCGCTAGATCCATAGCCTCGCCTAGCTTCGCAAGCCGCTAAACTCTTGGGATATGTCCACCGTTTTTAATTTCACTTTCGTGCCCTGGTTTCGCTCGGTGGCGCCTTATATCCATTTGCATCGCAACAAGACCTTTGTTGTTGCGGTCTG
>JANMFP010000007.1:0-8092 GCA_031378135.1 Variovorax sp.
CGGCGGCGGCGGCGGTGGTGGTGGTTACGGCGGTGGCGGCGGTGGCGGTGGCCGTGGTAGCTACGGCGGTGGCGGTGGCGGTGATCGCGGCGGCTACGGCGGCGGCGGTGGCGGCGATCGTGGCGGCCGTTATTGATCTGCATCAATACAAGCGCAGTTGATCTGCGTAGACATTGAAAAACCGTCTCCTTGGAGGCGGTTTTTTTATGCCAAATTCATGCTCATAACAGCATGTTGCCGGCAGAGAATTTGCGCAGAGTGCTACTTAATCGATAGCATCGAGCCTGCTGCTATAGCGTTTGCTTGTACCGCTCCAGCATCTGCTCCTGAGTTTCAAACACCGTGCCCGGCGCCATGCGATCCGCTGTTTGATCGCGCAGCATCTCGCCCATGCTGGGCAGCTCTTTCAGCACCGAGCGCTCGCGGGCGGGGTCGTAGAGGGTGCGGAGGACGGGCAGGGTGGTGATAATGTGCGACTCATTGATGTCTGAAATGATACTCTGCGGCAAGTTTTGAAGGCGTTTTGAGCAGTTCGCCGGCATGGAATATGCACGAAGTGCTATTTAATCGATAGCGTCTTAACCAAAAAATCTGAAAAATCGTCCATTCCGCGCGACAGATTTTCCGCGCAATATTGCGCAACAGCCTAACCCGTTACGATAAGCTTTTGGAGGAGAAACCATGGCCACCAGCGCGAATGAGAAGCTTGCTGTTTTGATTGATGCAGACAATGCACAAGCATCCGTCATCCAAGAGCTTTTAGCTGAAGTGTCTCGATACGGCACGGCAACCATCAAGCGAGCCTATGGCGACTGGACGACGAGCAACTTGAAAAGCTGGAAAGAAGTGCTCCACACCATGGCCATTCAGCCCATTCAGCAATTCAGCTACACCAGCGGCAAAAACGCCACCGATTCTGCTCTCATCATTGACGCGATGGACGTGTTGCATGAAGGCAAGGTCGATGGCTTTTGCCTCGTCAGCAGCGACAGCGACTTCACTCGCCTAGCCACTCGCATCCGCGAGGCAGGTCTCGTGATGTACGGTTTTGGAGAGCGCAAAACCCCTGAGCCCTTCGTGGCAGCGTGCGACAAGTTCGTCTACACAGAAATTTTGCGTCAGGCTGCCGAGCCAGAAAAAGATGCCACGAAAGAAAGCCCGCAGGTGGTGGAGGATGTGCGCAAACTACGCCAATTGATCATCGCTGCCGTGGATGCCAGCGCACGCGAGGATGGCTGGGCAGCTTTGGGGCCGGTAGGCAGCTATATCGGCAAAACCAACCCCGCCTTTGATGCGCGTAACTACGGCTTCAAAAAGCTCAGTGAACTGGTTCGCTCATTGAAATACGTTGAAGTGAAGGATCAGCCCGTAGCCAAACCCGACGGCGGCTCCATCAGCAATCTACTCATCCGAATCAAACGCGTAGAGACGGCAGCTTGATAGGCGAATTTATGCCATTTTAGGCCTATAGCCGGCATAAAATAAGCGCCAAATGCTATCTAATCGATAGCATGCAGCGACCTAGGCCGCCTTCTTCAAACTCAGCTTCACCGTATAGCCGAGCTTGGCGGCCACGTTCACCAGGGCGTCTAAGGTGAACTTCTCGGTACGGCCTTTCACCAAATCATTCATACGTGGCTGCGTAATGCCCGCGAGTTTGGCTGCTGCTGCTTGGGTGATGCCCAGCTGATGGATGATGCGGAGGATGTGGATCGACAGGTCAACGCGCAGCAACAAGTTTTGTGCCTCGGCTTCAGGGAAGCCGAGATCGCGAAATACGTTGTCGCTGCCAACGACGATATTGAATTTTTCTTTCATAACCGATCCTTCTTCGTTCTCTCTGCAATCAAGCGCGCATAGCGGCTTTGAGCCAATTCAATATCTTCAGCGGCAGTCTCCGGCGTTTTCTTCACAAAAGCATGAAGCACATAGACAGACTCTTCAAACTTAGCCACGTCAATCAACCGATACTGGTTGCCCTTGCGCACCCTGATTTCATACACACCCGCACCCACGCTCGCCATCGGTTTGAAGCTGCTCGGCATCTCGCCAGCCTGCACAAACCGCAACTCCCGCCCAATCACCGAGCGCGCATCTTCCGGAAATTCACGCACCGCGTTGAGCGATGTTCCGAGCCATTGAATGCGTTTCATTTTATATCAGTTCTGATAATTTATTGAGATACTGTAGTATGTGAAAGTATCAAGCAAGAATCAAGTCAAAACTGCTTCTATCCGGCATAGAAACTGCGTGAGGTGCTATTGAATCAATAGCGTTAGTGACTTCAAAGCCCCAACCCCCGCTCCGAGCCCAGCAGCCAAATCTTGGGTTGATCCAACACGCGCTTGATGAATGCGCTATCTTGCGCCACGCGGCAGGTGAATTCGCTGGGGGTGTAGAGGGTGGGGTTGACGGGGCGCATCGCTGATGGACAGCGGCGAGTATTGAGAATCAGTGTTTATGACTGAATTGGGTTTTGTTGTACCCAATTTAGATTTTTAAGTGATTTTTAAAGCGAAATCGGCAAGTAGCCGGGAAGAATAGTGCGCAGAGTGCTATTAAATCTGTAGTGAATTGAAATGCACTATTGATTCAACATCACTAACGTTGACCGACAGCGCGGGAAATTGGTGCAGCCCCAGAATGCTGCGCCGCCCTTCGCGGGCTTGCGCTCCAGCATCTTTACGCCACAGCTCGCGCATGTAGGGCGCGAGTATTCGCCTTCGTAGGCTACATCCAAGAGCGTTTGCTGTTGCTCGGGTGTGCGTTTAGCGATCAAGGCCAGCAGGCCGCCGCCATCCAGCGCGTTGATGCCATTATTCTTGGCGAATTCCTGTGCATCGGCTGTGTAACGAGAAGAGGTGGCGTAGGTGCCGCGTTTGAGTTGATGCGAGGCCATCACGCCTAGAAACTCACGCAACTCTTTCACTCCCACTGGCTTGCTAAGCCAGTGCTTGCATTGCACCACCGCCACGGGGTCAGCAGCGCTGCGGCTATGCAGCCAGATATCCACACCGCCATCTGCGCCATGCGACTGTGATTTCGTTTCAAAGCCCGCTTGCGCAAACAGCGCTTCGCACACGGCCTCAAAGCGCCGCCACTCAATCGCCTCAAAAACTTGGGCGCTCCAGGCCACAGCTCGCAGATTTGGGGATGCAGCGCTCCTCGAGGCTGGGGCTGAACGCTCATGCGCCATCACTCCCGCAGGCGAAGGCGCAGCGCTTCGCTCACTTGCAAAAGGCTCGGCTTTCACGCTGCTTCTCGCAGGCAGCTTCTCAGGCTGCGCAGGCGCCGCGCTACGCTTACGCCACCAAGCGAAGAGCACTATCGCAGACCCAAAGACCAGTAAAAGCAAACCAAAATACTTCAAACTGCCAAACGCCTGCGCAATCAAGGAGTTGCCAAAAAAGAGTGGCAGTGCAATTAGAAAAATACCTAAACCACACAAAGCCAAGCCATGTTGCCCGAGGCTCTTAGATTTTTTCTGCGTGGTTGACGAAATTCTTTGCGGCTCATAAATCTTAAAACTCCAAATCGAAAACTGCACCAAAGCGCTGCGCGATCAAAGCATCCAGCGCAGAATCTTTGACGAAATGCGGCTTGTTGGTGAGGTCGGTGAAGCAGAAGTTATAGCTATCGATAGGGCGCATGAGATGCCTTGAAAAAATTAATAATTCGATGCGTAGTCGGGGCAACTTTTGCAAGGTGAGATTACGAAAATAAGTATTAAGTGGTGGCTGGCTGATTATTCTCTGAAGCGAGAGTTGCTTGACACGTTGCCAAAAACTCTCTTGCTGACTCAATTAGCTCTTCGGCCTTACCCAAATTAGGAGAAGCGAGGAATGTTTGAAAATCTCGCGCAGCGGAAACGGCATCCTGCTTTTGCAGAAGATTGATGTACCCGAGGAAAAAGTGAAACTGAGGTCGTGTTACATCCTTGGTTGCCATCCAGTGCACAAATTCTTCAACCTCGATCGAGAGGCCCGTGGTTTTGTCTGCGCGAAATGCGGACAAATATTTTTTCTTCGCGTCTGCGAATTTGCCCTCGTAAGCGTCCAAGAATGCCAGTGAATACTGCCAGTGTTGAGCTTGAGGAGCTAGCGACTTTCCCTTGATAATCAATTGCCGAGCGGCTGCAATGTTGGAGTTCAAGGCAAAATGACAGATTGCACGCATGTTGATGTAGCGCAAATCTTTTTTCCAACTATCTCCGAGCACGTCAAATGTCGAGGATATGAGTTTCAGCCTTTCTTCGTCGTGATCAGTACGCCACAGGAAAAACTCTTTATCGATAGCGTCAAAGTGAAAATCAAGAAGGCGCTTCGGGACTAAGCGAATTAGTGATTGAGAACCGATCCAATTGGATGGAAGTTTTGCAGTGCTGAGGTCATATTTCAATTGCTCTAGAAACGAGATTGCCGAGGTTCGATCACCTGAAACGTATAGCGCAACTGAAATAACGTAGCGCATACCTATTCCGAACAAATTTGCGGTCAACTCGAGACCCTTCAACTCATCTTTTGCTGCAATCTCGGCTTTTTGGGGTAACACTTCGCTCATTTCACTGCGCAGTACCGACTGGTTTTCCTGGGTGGTCGGATTGTGTGTCACCAGCGACGTAACTGACAGGACATAGTGATCTTCTGACTTAATACTTCGCTTAGTGAGTGCTCCAAATAGTACGAATCTGGCTCCTGACATGGCCGCGTATTGAGTCGCTGTAGTTACGTCAACAATATTGGGCACATGAAACTTTTGAAGTAACTTCACCCGCATAGGCAAATGAGAGCCAGCTGCTTCTAAACTGCGCCGCAGCTCATTTATCAGGTCGTTTTCAAGGCGACTCTGTGCCTCAGCAGACTCCGCCGTGATTGCTACAAGAATACCTATATCGCCTTTCCCGAACTTGATTGGCCGCAGTAACGCCGCTGCCACAAGTGAAGCCAGCAATGCGAGAGAAAAGGACGCTCCCCACAAAGCGGAGTGCCACTTTCCTAACCCGGTAGGTTCCAAAACTACTGCTAAAAAAACGGTGAAGGCAATCGCCGCGATACCGATCCCGACTGGCTTACAAAACCAAAATACTAACTTCGCGACAAGCGAATCAGGCAACTTGTCGAGCATATTTACGTTCTCGGGACAGCATTAAAAAGGGAGCTGTGATTTGGAAGACTTTGTTTTATTTGCTCCACGTATCTTTCAACCCCGTGATCTTGTTGAACACCACTTTCCAGTATTTGTGATCCACTCTATTCGCGACGAAGTAGCCGTGGCGCTCGAATTGAAATTTGTCGTCGGGCTTGGCGCTGGCTAGCGACGGTTCGACGTGGGCGTTCATGGTTGGCAGGCTGTTAAAAGCGCCAGATTTTATGCCTTTTAGCGCTCTATCCTGCATAGAATATGCGCGGAGTGCTATGGAATTGGTAGTGAATCTCATGCGCCGATCCGCTGCGCAGAGATCGCCTGAGTCATGGCCGCCTGCGCCATGCGCACGAAATGCGAGCATCGCTCAACCCCTTGCGGGCGTTGGGCGTAGCTGAGTTGGCCGAAGGCGCGCAGGCGCTCGTCGCTGACGTAATAGGTGCGCTGGGCGCGAGCATCTTCGCTCTGTGCCATCAGCCAGGCCGGATGGGTTTCGGTGCTCATCCCTTAGGCCGCTGTAGATTGTGTCTTCAGGACTTGTTTGAGCACTTTAGGCTGTTGCTCTGCAATCGTGATCAAAGTTTGCGCAGCGCCGCTGGGTTGTCTACGGCCTTGCTCCCAGTCTTGCAGGGTGCGCACGGAGACGCCGAGCAGGCTGGCGAATTGGCTTTGAGAGAGGCCAGATTTCATGCGCGCCGTGACAACGGGGGGCACTTCGATTTTGGCGACGACTTTGCCTTTGCCGGCTTTCAAATCACGAATGGCTTGCAGAATCTCTGCGCCGATATCGCGCTTGGCATCGCGCTCTTTAAGTTGTTTTTCAGTCAATGGCATTTTCTAACTCCTGCTTAAATTGCTTCAACATATCGGCTGAGATGGTGTCGCGAGCCGATTTGCCGTAAATCGTGATCAACCAAACCTGCCCATTGGCAAGGCGATTGAAATACACCACACGCGCACCGCCTCTCTTACCCATTCCCGGTCTTGACCAGCGAATCTTTCGCACTCCGCCAGATTTCGGCACGACATCACCAGCTTCTGGGTTGAGTGATATGTGGGCAATGAACTCGTCTTTGTCATTTTCTGCCCAATAGTCAGACCATTGGCTTTGAAAGATCGGTGATTCGACGACAGTTAACATGTGAAAAATCTATGTTGATTATACGGCAATGCCGTATTTTTGCAAGCTTACTTTGCCCAAGTGTCTTTGAGGCCGGTGATCTTGTTGAACACCACTTTCCCATCTTTGTGATCCATCCGATCCGCGACGAAATAGCCGTGGCGTTCGAACTGGAATTTGTCGTCGGGCTTGGCTTGGGCGAGGCTGGGTTCGACGTAGGCTGTGATGGTTTGTAGGCTGTTAGGGTTTAAGGCTTCTAGGAAGTCTTTGCCGCCGGCATCGGGGTGTTCGGTGGTGAAGAGGCGGTCGTAGAGGCGGATTTCTGCGGTTACGGCGTCTTGCGCGCCGACCCAGGTGATGACGCCTTTGACTTTGACGGCGTCTGAGCCGGGGGTGCCGGATTTGGTGTCTTTTAGCACTTTTGCCCTGATGGATACTGCGCGGGAAGCTCCTGAATTGATAGCTTCTTGGCTGCTGCCTTCGGGATAGTTTGCGCCTTCTACTTCAATGACGAAGCCGTATTTGAGGCGGACTTTGTTGCCTGGGAATAATCTGAAGAAGCCTTTGCTGGGGATTTCTTCATAGTCGGTGCGTTCGATCCAGACTTCTTTGCCTAGCTTGAAATTACGTTTGCCGAGATCGGGGAGGTGGGGGTGCACGGGGGCTGAGCAATCTTCTAAATGCTCGGCGCTGCCGAATGCTTCTTCCCAGTTCGTCAAGATGAGTTTGAGCGGGTCGAGCACGGCCATGGCGCGGGGGGCGATGGGGTCTAGCGTGTCGCGCAGGCTGCCCTCTAACGTGCTGTAGTCGATCCAGCTATCGGCTTTGCTGACGCCGATGCGCTCGCAAAAGAGTTGCAGGGCTTCGGGCGTGTAGCCGCGGCGGCGCAGGCCGACGATTGTTGGCATGCGGGGATCATCCCAGCCGTTGACTTTTTTCTCGTTGACCAATTGCGCGAGCTTGCGTTTGCTGGTGATGACGTAGGTGAGGTTGAGGCGGGCGAATTCGTATTGGCGGGGCTGCTGTTTGATGAGGCCGCCTTCGAGCAAGCGATCCATGAGCCAATCGTAGAAGGGGCGCTGGTCTTCAAACTCTAGGGTGCAGATGCTGTGGGTGATGCCTTCGATGGCGTCTTCAATCGGGTGCGCGAAGGTGTACATCGGGTAGATGCACCATGCATCGCCGGTGTTGTGATGCGTGGCGCGGCGGATGCGATAAATGGCGGGGTCGCGCAGGTTGATGTTGGGGGAGGCCAAATCAATCTTTGCTCTTAAAACCATAGCACCATCGGCATATTTTGCGCCGGCCATCTCGCGAAAACGCTCTAAATTCTGTTCTGGCGTGCGGCTGCGAAAGGGGCTCGCTGTGCCGGGGGTGTTGAAATCGCCTCGGTTGGCGCGCATTTCTTCGGGGGTTTGCTCGTCAACGTAAGCCAAGCCGCGCTCGATGAGATGCTCGGCGGCGGCGTACATGAAATCAAAATAGTTGCTGGCGAAGAGGGCTTGGTTGTTGCCATCTTTGCCCCATGAAAAACCGAGCCATTTGACGGCATCGATGATGGAATCGACGTATTCTTTTTCTTCTTTTTCGGGGTTGGTGTCGTCAAAGCGCAGGTTGCAAACACCTTTGTAATCACGCGCCAAGCCGAAATTCAGGCAGATGCTTTTGGCGTGGCCCACATGCAAATAGCCATTGGGCTCGGGTGGAAAGCGGGTGACGATGGAAGTGTGTTTGCCACTGGCCAAATCGGCTTCAATGATTTGGCGCAGGAAGTTGCTGGGCTTATGGGCTTCGGGAGAGGCGGCGGTGGCGGAGGAGGGCTTGGATCTA
>JANMFP010000012.1:0-1563 GCA_031378135.1 Variovorax sp.
GGATGATTTGGCGCGCGCCTGCATCGCGGCTTTGTGGCGCGGCAAGCCACAGCGCACTTACAACGTGGTGGACGATACGCAGTTGAAGATGGGTGATTACTTTGATTTGGCGGCGGATATGTATGGCATGCCTCGCCCGCCGCGCATCAGCCGAGATGCGGCGCAGGGTGAGTTGCCTTTGAACCTGCTGAGCTTCATGAGTGAGTCTCGGCGTTTGACGAATGAGCGGATGAAGCGGGAGCTGAGGGTGGCGTTGGTTTACCCTACCGTTTTGGAAGGCTTGAAGTCTGGCTTTGTGGGGTGATCACGTTGGCTGCGCGTTTTGCTACCAAAGTGTCAATTTAGCTCCGGCGGCGTGGAGCTTTGGTTTTCTTTGATAAGGTAGTTTCGCCGCCTCCCCCTTTACCTCCGCAAAACACGCAGACAGCGCGATCTTGCGATCAGGTTGGCTTGCTAGAAAATTGCAACCGCGTTCTTTACATTAGTGGCAACCCGCTCTTTAATTTCGGTAAATCAAGGTAAAGTTATTTCATTATTTCCAATCGATTCATCATGACTCTCTCACGCAGAAACACTATCAAATTCATAGCTGCTGGCGCATTATCTACGCCGGCTACCTATGTTTTTTCTCAAAATTTCCCCAATAAACCGATCCGCTGGATCATTGCCTCGGGCGCAGGCAGTTCGCTCGATGCGATTGCTCGCGCCATGCAAGATCGTTTGGCAGCCATACTCGGCCAGCCCATCGTGATTGAAAACCGCCCTGCGGCTGGCGGCACGGTGGCTACCAATGAAGTGGCCAAAAGCGCACCTGATGGTCACACTTGGTTGCTCGGTTTCAATGGCCCGGTGGCGTTTGCGCCGTTTTTGTATTCCAAGCTGCCTTACAACCCACTCAAAGATCTCGCGCCCGTGGTGATCACCACCTCGCAGCCCAACATCATTGCGGTGAATGCCAACGTACCCGCGAACAACATGCGTGAGCTGGTTGCGCTCATGAAGGCGAGCCCTGGAAAGTACAACTACGCTTCGGTGGGCAACGGCTCCTCTTCCCACTTGGCGATGGAATATTTGAAAGCTTTGACTGGCACTTTCGCCGTCCATATCCCCTTCAACGGCGGCCCACCCGCCGTGCTTGCTACGGCCGGCGGCGACACACAAATCCTCGCCACTGTGCCCACACTCATCATGCCGCAGGTGCGTGCAGGGCGCATGAAAGCGCTGGCAGTGACGGGCAAAACCCGCTATTCACTCACGCCAGAATTGCCCACGGTAGAGAGCTCTGGCTTGCGCGAATTGGTAGGCTTTGAAGCGATTGCGTGGAACGGCGTGTTGGTTGCAGCCGGTACGCCGCGGCCGATTGTTGATCGCATCAATGCAGCCATCAACGCCGCAATGAAAGAGCCAAGCGTGATCGAGCGCATGAAAAGCGCTGGGCTGGATGCAGTCGGCGGTAGCGCAGACGATTTCGGCAAACTCATCGCTGATGAGGCGAAAAAGTGGGAGCCAATCATCAAGCGCTCTGGGGCTAAGCTGGATTAACGACATTTAAATACCAATACC
>JANMFP010000027.1:0-7069 GCA_031378135.1 Variovorax sp.
ACCGTGATCGACAACGGCCGTGTGAGTGCCTTGCCCGAGATTGCAGCTCAGTTTCGCGCCTTGAAGAATGCGCAGAGCGGCAGCAGCGATGCGATTGTGCAAAGTGCCTTCCCGATTGAAGGCGCGGCTTTGGCCGATGTGAGCGCTCTGCTTGAAAAGCGTTTTGGTCGCAAGCTGAACGCTAAGGTGCAAATTGTGCCCGAGCTCATCGGCGGCATTCGCGTGGTGGTGGGTGACGAAGTGTTTGACACTTCGGTTCAAGCCCGCTTGCAACAAATGAAAACAGCGTTGGTGGCCTGAACAATTGTTGTTCAGCCATGACGCAAATTGAAAGAAAAGGATAAGTGCCATGCAACTCAATCCCGCAGAAATTTCCGAACTGCTGAAAAGCCGTATCGAAGGCTTGTCTGGAAACACAGACGTCCGCAACCAAGGCACCGTGGTCTCTGTGACCGACGGTATCGTCCGCGTGCATGGCCTATCCCATGCCATGCAAGGCGAGATGCTTGAATTCCCTTCAGCGCCAGACGGCAGCGCCTCGTTTGGCCTCGCGCTGAACTTGGAGCGCGACTCCGTGGGCGCGGTGATTTTGGGCGCTTACGAGCACATTTCCGAAGGTGATGTGGTCAAGTGCACGGGCCGTATTTTGGAAGTGCCGGTCGGCCCTGAGTTGATTGGCCGCGTGGTTAACGCGCTCGGCCAGCCTATCGACGGCAAAGGCCCGATCAACGCCAAAATGACCGATGTGATTGAGAAGGTTGCGCCCGGCGTGATCGCCCGTCAATCGGTGGATCAGCCGATGCAAACTGGCCTCAAATCCATTGATTCAATGGTTCCCGTTGGCCGTGGCCAGCGCGAGCTGATCATTGGCGACCGCCAGACCGGCAAAACCGCCGTGGCGATTGATGCGATCATCAACCAAAAAGGTCAGAACATGACCTGCGTTTACGTCGCCATTGGCCAAAAAGCCTCGTCGATCAAAAACGTGGTGCGCGCTCTGGAGCAAGCTGGCGCGATGGAATACACCATCGTTGTGGCCGCTTCCGCCTCTGAGTCTGCCGCGATGCAATATGTGTCGGCCTACTCTGGCTGCACCATGGGCGAATACTTCCGTGATCGCGGCGAAGATGCGCTGATCGTGTATGACGATTTGTCCAAGCAAGCTGTGGCGTATCGCCAAGTGTCTTTGCTGCTGCGCCGCCCACCAGGCCGTGAAGCCTATCCCGGCGATGTGTTCTATCTCCACAGCCGCTTGCTCGAGCGCGCAGCTCGTGTGAATGCTGATTACGTCGAAGCCTTCACCAAAGGCGCGGTCAAAGGTAAAACCGGCTCGCTCACTGCATTGCCTATTATTGAAACGCAAGCTGGCGACGTGTCTGCCTTCGTGCCCACCAACGTGATCTCGATCACCGATGGTCAGATCTTCTTGGAAACCAGCCTGTTCAACGCCGGTATCCGCCCTGCGATTAACGCCGGTATTTCGGTGTCTCGCGTGGGAAGCTCCGCTCAGACCAAGATCATCAAAGGTCAGTCTGGCGGTATCCGTACCGATTTGGCGCAGTACCGTGAATTGGCTGCGTTCGCGCAGTTCGCTTCTGACTTGGACGAAGCCACCCGCAAGCAGCTCGATCGCGGCGCGCGCGTGACCGAATTGCTCAAGCAAAAGCAATACAGCCCACAGTCCATCAGCACGATGGGCACCACGCTGTTTGCCGTCAACAAAGGTTTTATGGACGATATCGAAGTCAAGAAAATCTTGGCGTTCGAGTCGGGCCTGACCAGCTACCTTAAAGACAAGCATGCACCGCTCATGAGCAAAATCGAGAGCAGCAAAGCCTTGGACAAAGAGGGCGAAGCCGAATTGATGGCTGCTGTCGGTGCGTTCAAGAAGACCTTCGCTTAAGTTGCATTTTTGACCACACATTAGGAGTCAACAATGGCAGCAGGCAAGGAACTACGCACCAAGATCAAATCGGTGGAGAACACCAAGAAGATTACCAAGGCCATGGAAATGATCTCGGTCTCCAAGATGCGCAAAGCGCAGGAGCGGATGCGCGCGGCACGGCCCTACAGCGAAAAAATTCGCTCGATTGCCAACAACCTCGGCCAAGCCAACCCTGAGTACGTGCACACCTTCATGAAGAAGAACGATGGCAAATCGGTCGGCTTCATCGTGGTGACCACGGACAAAGGTTTGTGCGGCGGCCTCAACACCAATTTGCTGCGCGCTGTAACGGCAAAACTCCGCGAAACACAAAGCAGTGGCAAAACGCCCAGCGCAGTAGCTATCGGTGGCAAAGGTCTCGGCTTTTTAAATCGCGTCGGCGCAAAAGTGGTGTCACACATCACGCATTTGGGTGATCGCCCGCATCTGGACAAACTGATTGGCCCGATGAAGGTCATGCTCGATGCGTATGCAGCAGGCGAAGTCAGCGCAGTCTATATTTGCTACAACAAGTTTGTCAGCACCATGAGCCAAGTGCCCACGGTCGATCTGCTCCTGCCTTTGTCGGCAGCGCAGATGCAAGCAGAGTCAAAAGCGGCAGGCAATCAGCACTCGTGGGATTACATCTACGAGCCTGATGCACAAACCGTGATCGACGATTTGCTCGTGCGCTATGTGGAAGCATTGGTCTATCAGGCCGTCGCTGAAAACATGGCCTCTGAGCACGCTGCTCGCATGGTGGCCATGAAGGCCGCCACCGACAACGCAGGCAATGTAATTGCAGAGCTCAAGCTGGTCTACAACAAGACCCGCCAAGCTGCGATTACCAAAGAATTGTCTGAGATCGTTTCGGGCGCAGCCGCCATCAGTGGTTAAGAGTGGCTAAACCTTCGATCAACAACAGTTCTTTGACTAACAAGTTTTAATTTAATTGGAGCAAAAAAATGGCTCAAGCTACACTCAATTCAGGCGTTCAAGGCAAAATCGTACAGTGCATCGGCGCTGTGGTCGACGTGGAGTTTCCACGCGACAAAATGCCAAAAGTTTATGACGCGCTCAAGATGGACGGCACCGCGCTCACGCTCGAAGTGCAGCAGCAGTTGGGCGACGGCATTGTGCGCACCATTGCACTCGGCTCGTCTGATGGTTTGCGTCGCGGCATGGTCGTGACCAACTCTGGCGCTTCTATCATGGTGCCTGTGGGCAAAGCCACACTCGGCCGCATCATGGACGTGCTCGGCAACCCGATTGACGAGCGCGGCCCAGTGAGCGCTACGCAGACAGCATCCATTCACCGCAAAGCGCCTACGTATGACGAACTCAGCCCTTCGCAAGAATTGCTCGAGACCGGCATCAAGGTGATTGATTTGGTTTGCCCGTTCGCCAAAGGCGGCAAGGTAGGCTTGTTCGGCGGCGCTGGCGTGGGCAAGACCGTGAACATGATGGAACTCATCAACAACATCGCCAAGGCGCACAGCGGCCTCTCCGTGTTTGCAGGCGTGGGCGAGCGTACCCGTGAGGGCAACGACTTCTACCACGAGATGGCCGATTCCAAAGTAGTGGACTTGGAGAACCTTGAGAACTCCAAAGTAGCCATGGTGTACGGCCAGATGAACGAGCCACCGGGCAACCGTTTGCGCGTTGCTTTGACTGGCTTGACCATTGCTGAATCTTTCCGCGATGAGGGCAAAGATGTTTTGTTCTTCGTAGACAACATCTATCGCTACACCTTGGCCGGAACCGAAGTGTCAGCGCTCTTGGGTCGTATGCCTTCCGCTGTGGGCTACCAGCCTACCTTGGCTGAAGAGATGGGTCGCTTGCAAGAGCGTATTACGTCCACCAAAGTCGGCTCGATCACCTCCATTCAGGCCGTGTACGTGCCTGCTGACGATTTGACCGATCCATCGCCAGCAACCACCTTTGCTCACTTGGACTCCACCGTGGTGCTCTCGCGCGATATCGCTTCGCTTGGTATCTATCCTGCCGTGGACCCGCTGGATTCCACCAGCCGCCAGCTCGATCCGCTGGTTGTGGGTGCAGATCACTATGAAACCGCTCGAGCTGTGCAAGGTACCTTGCAGCGCTATCGCGAGCTGCGCGACATCATCGCCATCATGGGCATGGACGATCTGGCGCCTGAAGACAAATTGGCCGTAGCACGCGCTCGTAAAATCCAGCGTTTCCTCTCACAGCCTTTCCACGTGGCTGAAGTGTTTACTGGTTCACCTGGTAAATACGTCACCTTGGCTGAGACAATTCGCGGCTTCAAGATGATTGTGAATGGCGAGTGCGATGCATTGCCGGAACAAGCTTTTTATATGGTTGGCGGCATCGACGAGGCTTTTGAAAAGGCCAAGAAACTCGCTGCGGCTTAAAGACTAAACGTCAAGGAACTCATCATGAGCACCATTCACGTTGATGTGGTCAGTGCCGAGCAGTCGATCTTCTCGGGTGAAGCCAAGTTTGTGGCTTTGCCGGGCGAAGCGGGCGAGCTGGGTATTTATCCGCGCCACACGCCGCTGATCACCCGCATCAAGGCCGGTTCGGTGCGCATTGAAAAAGCCGATGGCAGCGAAGAATTCATCTTCGTTGCCGGCGGTATTCTCGAAGTGCAGCCCGGTTGCGTCACCGTCTTGTCTGACACTGCCATTCGCGGCGGCGATCTAGACGAAGCCAAAGCCAATACCGCACGCCAAGCCGCTGAAGAAGCATTGAAAAACGCTAAAGGTGAACTCGATCTCGCCAAAGCCCAAAGCGAGCTGGCCATCATGGCCGCGCAAATCGCAGCGTTGCGCAAATTCCGTCAGAAGAAATAAGCAAGCACTTCACGCTTGATGCGAAGGCTCTGAGACAACAAGTCGCAGAGCCTTTTTCATTGAGTATGTGCTAATGCCTGCAAGCTAAAATCGATTCATGCATAGCGTTTTTGGCACCATTCCCACCATCTCAGAAAAGGATGCTGCTAGTCTGCTGGTCACTCAATCTGCCCTTGGTGATTTGGAGTTCAAAGACGCCCTTCGCATCGTCTCCTACATGAAGCCAAAGCGCATCAAGGAAGGGGCTGTCTTCATCCGCGAAGGCGAGAAGATCAACAACGATTTCATGATGCTGATGCTTCACGGTCAGGCAAGAGTAGAAACACAGATGCAAGGAGCGCTTGAGCCCGTGACGATGGCCGTGCTCTCTGCGGGGCAGTTGGTTGGCGAAATCGGCACCATCAGCGGCGATGCCCGCAGTGCAAGCTGCATTGCGATCACGGAGTTAGCCGTAGGTGTGATCACGCGTCAAGCGCTCACAAAAATGATGCGTACCGAGCCAGAACTGGCGGCCCGCATGTTGCTCGCGATCTCCAGTCGCATGGCCAAGCGCTTGAGCGAAACCACGCAAAAGCTCAAGCGTTTTATGCAGCTCAATCAGGTGCTACATCAAGAGGTGTACACATTGATGGATGCGCCAGCGAACAAGAAAGCCAGCAAGCCGAGCAAACCATCTGGGTTTGAAGCGACTGAGCCCATGTCACTTGAAGCATTACACGAAATCAAAGCCAAGCTAACTGCTTCTCGCAAAGCATGAGTTCGCGCATACCGCCTATCCAATGTTTGCTGACCTTCGAGGCGCTCGCCCGGCTGCGCAGTGTGACGCAGGCGGCTGAAGAGCAATGCGTCACGCCAAGCGCGGTAAGTCATCGGGTGCGGCAGCTGGAGGAATTACTCGGCGCAAAACTTTTCGGCCGCGCAGATTTCTCACTGACCACTGAGGGCAGCGAGTATTTGGCGCATGTGCGCGAAGGCTTGCTCTCGCTGCAAAAATTCCCGAGCAGTGAGGCGGTGCAGGGTAAGAGAAAGCTGCGCGTTGCCGTCACGCCGACCTTTGCGCGATCTATTCTGATGCCGCGCCTCAAAACCTTTACTGATGCATATCCAGAGATTGATCTCACACTGCAAGTGAGCATTCCTTTGCTGGATGTGGTAGCTGAAGACGCGGATTTAACGATTCGCTTTGGCACGGGGCGCTATGCCGATGTCGAGCATGTGTGTCTGTTCAAAGACAAAATCACACCGCTCGCATCGCCTGCCTACATCCGCGAGCATGGCCCTTTTGAATCGGCGCAAGATTTGAGCAAGGCCAAGTTGCTCAGAAGCCCGCTCGAGCCTTGGCGCACATGGTTTGCAGCGCACAAGCAAGATTGGCCCGAGCCGCTGGATGGCTCAAGCTTTAACGACATTGGCCTTATGTGCGATGCCGCAGCCGTTGGCATGGGTGTGGCGCTTGTGCGCTTGCAATTGGGCGCGCCGTGGTTAGCCAACGGTTCGCTGGAGCGTTTGTTTGCAGAGGATGTGCCCAGCCCGCATGCGCATTACCTGTGCTGGCGTACGGGTGCGTTGGATCGCTGGGAGGTGGCGGCGTTTGCGGATTGGGTGAAGAAAGCGTGCATTTTTTAAGCTAAATCGACATGTAGCCGGCATAGAAACTGCACGGAGCGCTATTGAATTCATAGTAAGCTCAATCAACTCAGCAGATGATTGAGCGAGCGGCGCAAATCAATTCAGGTTCTGCATGAGGAGATTTCACGCCCTTGTGAGCGAGCACGATGGGCTCAGCCCGCGTTGTAGCGCTAAACTGCTTTAAAGTGAGGCAGATCATGAACGCACCCGTTTCAACTCAGTTGCTACAAAAAGCAGAGCGCCTTGCGCAGATTATTCGCTCTCTAGCGGCTGTTTTGCCCAAGCATGCCATTTTGCATTCGCAAGAAGACACCACGCCTTATGAATGCGATGGCTTAACGGCTTATCGCCAGCGACCGCTGTGTGTGGTGCTGCCAGAAACTTATGAGCAGATTGCGGCTGTACTCAAATCGTGCCACGCGCTGCAAGTGCCGATTGTCGCTCGCGGCGCAGGCACGGGGCTCTCCGGTGGCGCAATGCCGCATGAGCTGGGCGTGACTTTGTCTCTCGCTAAGTTCAATAAGATTTTGAAGATTGACAAATACAGTCGCACAGCTGTTGTGCAATGCGGCGTGCGCAATTTGGCGATCAGCGAAGCGGTGGCGCAGCATGGCCTGTATTACGCGCCCGACCCGAGCAGTCAGATTGCCTGCACGATTGGTGGCAATGTGGCGGAAAA
>JANMFP010000044.1:0-11886 GCA_031378135.1 Variovorax sp.
ATCTGCGGCTCTATTGCTATCGACACCATTCTCGGCTTCATGGGCGATTTTTCGGAGCAAATTCTGCCCAATCAAATTCACAAACTCAATGTTTCCTTCTACACACCCGGCATGCGCAAAGAATACGGCGGCTGCGCGGGCAACATTGCCTATGGCCTGAAGCAACTGGGCGGCGAGCCTTTGCCCATGGGTGCTGTTGGCCCGGATGCAAGCGATTACTTGGATCGCTTCAAGAAGATGGGGATCGACACGCGCTTAGTGATGGTTGATGACAGCAGCTACACCGCACTGTGCACCATCATGACGGATCGTGCGAACAATCAAATCACCGGCTTTCACCCCGGCGCGATGGCCAACGCGCACAAGAATTTGATCTCGCCTGGCGAGAAAGCCAAAGGCGCCAACATCGGCATTATTTCTCCCGATGGCCGCGATGCGATGTGGGATCACGCGCATCAATTCAAAGCTGCTGGTATTGGCTTTGTTTTTGATCCCGGCCAGCAATTGCCTGTCTTCAATGGCGCAGAGCATCGCGAGTTGATTGAGATGGCCGATTACGTGACGGTCAACGATTACGAAGGTGCTTTGCTGACTGAAAAAACGGGCTGGTCGATGGCTGAAGTGTCGCAAAAAGTCAAAGGCTTGGTCGTGACTTTGGCAGACCAAGGCTGCGAGATTTGGACACAGGGCAACAAAGTACACGTGCCCGGCACAGTAGCCACTGCCGTGGTTGACCCAACAGGCTGCGGCGATGCCTTCCGTGCTGCCTTGCTGTTTGGCTTGGAACGCGGCTGGAGCCTCACGCGCTGCTGCGAGCTAGGCAACAAAATTGGCGCGATCAAAATCGCCTCGCAAGGCGGTCAGAATTACACGCTGGATCACGCTGCGCTTGGGCTGTAAATGAAGTCTAGAAGACGCGTTACGACCACATTCCCTAAAATGTAATCATGCGCGCCGTCTACGATCAACCCCGCTGGTATCAGCGCCTGCTGCCGCTGTTTCAAGGCTTTGACGGCCCGCTCTCGCTGGCCGTGCTGCTGCTCGCGTTTGCAGGCATGCTCGTGATGTATTCCTCGGGCTTCGACCACGGCACGCGCTTTGTGGATCATGGCCGCAATATGCTGATTGCGGGCACTTGTCTGTTCATCGTTGCGCAAATTTCGCCGCAACGCATCATGAGTTTTGCCGTACCGATTTATGTGGCAGGCGTGGCGCTCTTGATTGCTGTGGCGCTGTTTGGCATCACAAAAAAAGGCGCGACGCGCTGGGTCAATGTCGGCATCACGATCCAGCCCAGCGAGATTTTAAAAATCGGCCTACCGCTCATGCTAGCTTGGTGGTTTCAAAAGCGCGAAGGACAACTTCGCCCGTTGGATTTCATCGTGGCAGGTGCCTTGCTGGCCGTGCCTGTGGGTCTCATCATGAAGCAGCCAGATTTGGGCACAGCGCTGTTGGTGTTGTTTGCTGGCCTTGCGGTGATTTTCTTTGCCGGCTTGCCTTGGAAATTGATTGCACCACCCCTCATTGTGGCTGCCATTGGCTTGGTGCTCATCGTGATCTTCGGCGATCCACTGTGCGAAGACGGCGTGAATTGGCGCGTGTTGCATGAATACCAGCGCCAGCGTGTGTGCACCTTGCTTGACCCCACGCGAGATCCGCTGGGCAAAGGCTTTCACATCATTCAGGGCATGATCGCTATAGGCTCGGGCGGTGTGTTTGGCAAAGGTTTTATGCAGGGCACGCAAACGCATTTAGAGTTCATTCCCGAGCGCACCACGGATTTTATTTTTGCTGCGTTCTCCGAAGAGTTTGGCCTGTTTGGCAATTTGCTGCTGATCGCCAGCTACATCTTTTTAATCTTGCGCGGCTTGATGATCGCGCTCGATGCACCGACGCTTTTTTCCCGCTTGCTCGCCGGCGCAGTGACGACCATTTTCTTCACCTATTCCTTCGTGAACATGGGCATGGTCAGCGGTATATTGCCCGTCGTGGGCGTGCCGCTGCCCTTCATCAGCTATGGCGGCACGGCGATGGTCACGCTCGGGCTGGGCTTGGGGATTTTGATGTCGATAGCAAAGTCCAAACGCTTGATGCAAACGTGAGCATGCCATCCGTCAGCATCATCGGCGTAGGCAACATGGGCGGCGGCATGGCGCTCAATTTACTCGCTCGCGGTTACACGGTGTATGTGCGAGACATCGATCCCTTAAAAGAGGCATTTTTTAAGAAAAAAGGGGCTATAGCCGGCACATCTACTGCACAGAGCGCTATTGAATCTATAGTGACGATTATTTGTGTGGTCAATAGCGCGCAGGTGCAGGATGTGCTTACCGGCGAAGATGGTTGGCTCAAAGCGCCGCCAGATCGTTTGCGCCATCAAACCGTGTTGCTCTGCCCCACGATTGCACCGCAGGATGCCGAGCAGTTTGCAAAGCAGCTCGGCGAGCATGGCGTGCAGATGATCGAAGCGCCGATGTCTGGTGGCCCCAAGCGCGCGCAAGATGGCAGCATGAGCTTGATAGTGGCTTGCGAAGATGCGCTGTTCAAACAACACGAGATGCTGCTGCGCGATTTATCTTCAAACCTGTTCCATGTGAGCCAGCGCATTGGCGATGGTGCGCGCACCAAGCTCGTGAACAATTTGCTCGCTGCGATTAATCTCGCTGGCGCAGCAGAAGCCATTGCAATGGCGCAGAAGATGGGCTTGGATGCCAGCCGCACGCTCGATGTGATCGAGCAATCCAGCGGCCAAAGCTGGATCGGCTCCGAGCGCATGCGCCGCGCTATTGCTGATGATTTCTCACCCGTGCGTGCGCACATCAGCTTATTGGCTAAAGACACCAAGCTGGCAATGGAGATGGCGGGTGAGGCGGGGTTTGCTAATCCGCTGGGCAAGGTGGCAACTGATACCTTTGCTCGGGCTCTTGAGGCGGGGATGGCGGATCTGGATGATGCGCAGATGCTCAAACTGCTTCAAGCTCAGATTTCTCTAAACGATTAGCTCAGGCTTAGGCTTGTGTGCAGCAGTGGCCATAGATCAGCATTCTTTTTTTGGAAAAACCCAAAATGACCGACGTGACTATGCGCCTGAAGACGCGGGTTGTACTCATGAATCAAGACATCCGCATTGGGAAAGCGTTCCACTAAATCACGCACTGTTTTTGGGGGCGCAAAATCTTGATCGTCACTGAAATGCAAGGCCAACAAACGCCCCGAAAACTGTTGATAAGCATTTAGGTTAAGACTCTCATCTGCAAACAAGTAGCCGGGTTGCACGCTCCAATTTCGCCAATCCCAGGCTACGCCACGCGGCAAATCATGCCCAACGCCTAAGCTGCCCGGCCAGTAGCCCAAAGTATGCAGTACCACAGGCGCTAAGCCATACCAGGCAGCAAATAGCCGTGGCCACTGTTTTTTTGGATATTGACGCCAGTCACACGTTCCGCTAGCAACCAAGATGAGATGCTGAACATGCCGCATTGAGGGCGCTAAACCAGACAAATGCCCGCCCGAGCTGTGCCCAATCACCGTAATGCGCTGCCAATCGTCAGAGACCAAGGCGGCAGCGTGATTCAGCACCGCTTCAAAATCTAATGCACCCCAATCGCGCATACGCGCGTCGCTGTGGCGTGCATGCCCTGTGCAAGATTCACCGATACCTCGGCCGTCCCACGTCAGCACTTGGCAGCCGCGTGCTGTCAAATGTTCTGCAAAAGCACGGTAATAGCTACGTTGAACACCCGTCGCAGAATTAAGAATGACAAGCTGTGCTGAGCTATCGCTAATCGCTGCCGAGTGTCCCTGTGGTGGTGTTGTGAGCGTGCAGGCCAAGCGCGTGCCGTCTGAGCATGAAATCCACATGTTAAATCCTAAGGAACGATCATCAAACTATCGTAAGCTATCGAGTTAACTCTACAGTCAAGCTTTTTTTCAAGGATACTGAATCAAGCGCACAAACGTTTGATGCATCATGCTAACAATTGCTCAAATAACCTCCCATGCTGATCGCTGAACTTGAACGCCGCAGCGGCCTGAGCCGCGATACGATTCGCTATTACGAGCGCCTCGGTTTGATTAGTCCGCCGCATCGCTCAGACAATGGCTATCGGCAGTACAGTGCGCATACCTTGGTCGAGCTGAACTTCGTAGGTAAAGCGCAAGAGATAGGCTTTACCTTAACGCAGATCAAGCCCGCCATTGCGCATTTGCGCTCACCCCCTGAGCAATGTGAAGAGATCATCAGCAGTTTGCTTGCGAAACGCACCGAAATAGAGCAGCGGATTGCACAAGATAAACAAAGGTTGATTCATATCCACAAACTGCTCAGCAAGTTGTCTCCCAAGTGAGGCACTTGCTGTGCCAGCGCTTCACTTGCGTTGCCACACCGCCGCAAAAAACCCGTCCGTGTTGTGCTTTTGTGGCCACATACGCAAATAGCGCGTCGGCGCAGCTGCTGGGCCGCTGCAGAGCGTCTCGCTTTTTTCAATCTTCTGCCCACTCAGAATCTCACCTGCTTCCATCGGCTCGAAATCTGGATTCGCAGCGCCAAAAGCCTCCGCAATCGCTTCGTTCTCTTCACGCAGCAAGCTGCAAGTGGCATACACCAAACGGCCGCTGCTTTTCACAAGGCGCGCTGCGCTTTGCAAGATCTTGCCTTGCAAAATCACCAGTTCGGCCAGATCCGTCTCCTTCTGTCGCCATTTCAAATCGGGGTTGCGACGAAGCGTTCCCAAGCCGCTGCAAGGTGCATCCACCAACACGCGATCCATCTTGCCAGCCAAGCGCTTGATGCGCTCATCGCGCTCGTGCGCAATGGCCACCGGATGAATATTGGATAAACCGCTGCGCGAGAGGCGCGGCTTCATGCCATCCAAACGGTGGGATGACGTGTCGAATGCATACAGCCGCCCGGTGTTTTTCATCATCGCGCCGAGCGCCAGCGTTTTGCCGCCCGCGCCTGCGCAAAAATCGGCCACCATCTCGCCGCGCTTCGCTCCGGTGAGCAAGGCGAGCAATTGCGAGCCTTCATCTTGCACTTCCACGCGGCCTTCTTTGAAGACAGGCAGAAGGTTCAAAGCTGGCTTGCTATGAATGCGCAAGCCCCAAGAAGAAAAAGGCGTTGCTTCTGTTTTGATAGCATGCTGCGCAAGTTCTTTGCCGGCATCTTGCACATTTCCCTTGTAAATATTCACCCGGAGATCAAGCGGCGCAGACTCGTTAAGCGCTTTAACCAAAGGCCAGAATTGATCGCCCATTTGAGCTCTAAGCATCGTGGCCAGCCATTCGGGCAGGTTGTGTTTGTGCAGGTCAAGCAAACCTTCGCCGGACTTCACTTGCACATCGCATTCTTCCAGCCATGCGCGCTCCAGCGGCAGTATGGCTTCACCGAGTTGCTCGCGTGGCGCTGCAAAAGCGAGCATCGAAAGTTTGCGATAGAGCGAGCCCATGCCCCGCGGCCCGCCGCGGGCCATGAGTTCAAACATCGCACGATGGCGCAGGATGCGATAGGTCGTCTCGGCCAAAATAGCGCGTTCACGCTGGCCGATACGGTGTTCGCGGAAAAAGCGGGAAAGGACAGCATCGGCCGGATGGTCAAAGCGCATGACTTGCGTAACCAGTTCAGTACAAGCTTCAAGAATTATTTTTACGTGCATGCCCGTATTGTCTCACCCACAAAAAAAAGCCCGATCAGCAGGCTGCTGATCGGGCTGGTGTTGCCTCATAGTGTCGCTGAAGCTGTCGATCATTCAAAGATCAGCCAATGCTTTCTGGCACCCAGTTCACACCGCGCGATTTAAGCGCTTCTGCACGAACTGCTTCGCGTGTCAGGCTGGATGGCGTGGCTTGCGTACGGGCTTCACCGGCTTCGCTGTAGAGTGCATTCACAGCGCGATTGGCATTGGCATCGGCTTGCACTTGAGCGCGAGTGAGTGTGGAGGCAGTTTGCTTGGTGAAATCAGCTTGGTAGCTGACACCTTCGGCATAAGCATTGAAGCCAGCGGCTGCGGTTGCGATCAGGGCCAAGGCTGCGATACGAGATGTTTTCATGATGAAGTCTTTCAAAGTTACAGATAAGAATGACAGCACTGTTGGGTGAAGCGTGAAGGCTGAAACTCATCTCACATCTCACTTCACTCAGCAGCGCTGCCGGTTGCAACAGACTCAGTGTTCGTGTTGAACTGTTGTGCCTGTTAGGGACTTATCTTGGGAAGAAGTTGCATGCTTCAACCGGGTATTTGCTAGACTATACGTTTCCGAATTGGAAACAATAATATGAAACCTTTCGCAATCGTCCTGCGTACATAGGTTAGGCACTGTGAAGAATTTCACACTTATCGTCTTAGATTGTTTCAGTTTGAAATTTTATTGAACCTATTTTGAATAGATCAACGTATGGACTCACTTGCCCTGATTCGAACCTTTCGCGAAGTAGCACACCGAGGCAGCTTCTCAGATGCAGCCAAGGTTTTAGGCACATCTAAAGCGAACACCAGTAAATACGTTTCAGCGCTAGAAGAGGTGTTTGGTGTGCGTTTGCTCAATCGCTCAACAAGAAACGTGAGCCTGACTGACGCTGGCGCGCTGCTTCTCGAGCGCAGTGAGCCTTTGCTCGATATGGTGAACAGCACACGAGAAGAATTGAGCAGCCTCGCGGCGCAGCCCAGTGGCCGTTTGCGCATGAGCGTGGTGAGCTCGCTCGGGGATGGAGAATTCACCGAGCTGCTGGCTGCGTTCGCCTTGCAACATCCAAAAGTGCACTTGAGCGTGGAATACACGAATCGCCGCGTGGATTTGGTGGAAGAGGCCGTGGATTTGGCCATTCGCGTCGGGCGGCTCACGGATTCCGATTTGATCGTGCGCAAGCTGCGCCCGATCAGTTTCGCCTGTGCTGCAAGCCCAGCCTATTGGCTGACGCATGCCAAACCCAGCTCGCCGCATGAGCTCAGCGGCCACCAGTGCCTGATCTACACACAAGACAATTCCAATCGCAGCGGCCATGCCCAGTGGCTGTTTGAGAAATCCCCTGGACTGACCTATCCCGTGAATGTGCGCGGCAATTTTGATGCGACAGATGGCCGAGCGCACCGATTGTTCGCACTCGCTGGCCTTGGCGTGACCTATCTGCCGCGCCAAATTATTGAGGAAGACATTGCGCAAGGCACCTTGGAAACTGTGCTCGACGCTCACTTACCCAGCGATATCTGGCTGATGGCCGCCTATGCGCAACGCCGCCACAACAGCGCTGCACTGCGTGCTTTGCTGGATTTTCTGCAGGCTCAATTGCAGGTTGGATAATCTCAGGATGAACGCAGACATCCTCCCTCCCCTCGTGATCACGCCATTGGGCCGCTATCGACACTACAAAGGCATGGAATACGAGGTGATTGGAACGGTTCGCCACAGCGAAACATTGGAGCCGCTCACTCTGTATCGCGCACTCTATGGTGAGCATGGCCTGTGGGTGCGGCCGGCGGCGATGTTCAACGAAAATATAGTGGTTGATGGCGTCCTGCAACCCCGATTTAGGAAAATACCATGAGTAAAAAAAGTGATTTGTTAGTGCCCGTACAAATTGACGATGAGTTGTTTGACGAGGTGATCAGCGCAACGGCGCTGCTGAATTTGGCCAGTGGCGAGATCACGCGCGTGGAATACCAAGATTACGACGAAGGCACGAGCGGCCTGCCTTGGGAAAACAAGGAATACGATTTTTCTTGCGGCAAGCTCACGAATGCGGGCAAGGATGTGGAGTTCAGCGTGAATGTGAACAAAACGACTGGGCAATATTCCATCACGGCCTCTGAGCTGGAAGAGCTGAAACAGAAGGCAGCGGCTTTGTTTTCTGGGATTGCAGCATCGGCAGGATAAGCTGCATCGAATCAAGCGGCTGGATATTTCAAGCCAAAACTGCACATGCCCGGCATAGATGCTCTGCAGAGTGCTATTGAATAGATAGCATGTAGCTTTTGATAGCTTGCGGATAAATGATGTGCTCTTGCGTGAGCACGCGCGCTGCGAGGGCATCAGCATTGTCGCCAGCGAGTATGGGCACAACAGCCTGCGCAAGAATTGGCCCATGATCGAGCTCAGGAGTGACTTGATGAACGGTCGCACCTGCGAATTTGCAGCCCGCAGCGATCGCTCTCTCATGGGTATGCAAGCCGGGAAAGGCGGGCAGGAGCGAAGGGTGAATGTTGATCAAACGCCCCGAAAAGTGGCTCACAAAACCGGGCGTGAGGATGCGCATGAAGCCGGCGAGTACCACGAGGCTGGGTGCGAATTCGTTGATGCAATCAGCCAAGGCCGCATCAAACTCCTCGCGGCTCGCATACGCTTTGTGATCCAAAACGCGGGTGGGAATGCCTTGACTCGCCGCAAACTGCAAGCCTTTCGTATCGGCTTTGTTACTGATCACCGCTGCGATTTGCGCGCCCAGCGTGGCATCCCAGCGCTCGCGCTGCGCAGTTTTCACGATGGCGGCCATGTTGGAGCCGCCGCCAGAAATTAAGATCACTATTTTTCTCATACCGCTCGATTATCCTTGTCTCATGAAAACTTTAACGCCCATCGAAGCCCGCGTGCTGGCCACGCTTATGGAAAAAGCACGCACTGTGCCCGATAGCTATCCGCTTTCGCTCAACGCGCTCGTGCTCGGCTGCAACCAAAAAACCAGCCGCGATCCGATGATGGAATTGTCTGACGACGATGCACGCGCTGCGCTTGATTCGCTCAAAAGTCGCAGCCTCGTGTTTGAAGCCAGCTCAAGCCGTGTGCCGCGCTATGAGCACAACGTCTATCGCGCCCTTGGTGTGAGCGACGATCAAGGCGCAATCCTCGGGCTACTCATGCTGCGCGGCCCGCAAACACCCGCAGAGCTGCGCACCAATGGCGATCGTTGGACGAAGTTTGCGGATAGCGCTGCGGTGGAAGCGCAGTTGGAAGAATTACACAAGCGCGGCGAAGATGGCGGCCTGCAAAGCGTCGTGAAGCTGCCCAAAATGCCCGGCTCGCGCGAGCACCGTTGGGCGCATTTGCTCAGCGGCGAGGTGGACGTGGCGGCGCTCTCCAGCTCAGCGGGCGCTTTTATTCCCACCGACGACAGCTTGGGGCGGCTCACCAAACTTGAAAATGAAGTGGCTTTGCTTAAAGCTTCTAACGCGCAATTGCAAGCCTCACTGCGCGAAGTCTGCGAGCAATTGGGTATCGATATGCCTGCCAATAGACCCTCTGAAACCACCTGAAGCCACCTAAACCTGTCAAAGCCCTACAAAGCGGCTGAGGCTGCCAAATAGGTGACACCCAGGCAACGGCGTTCGTGCTAAAAACAAAGAAGTTTTGGAGCATTTTATGGATCTAGCATTTACCCCCGAAGAAGAGCAGTTTCGTGTTGACATCCGCACTTGGGTGAGCGCGAATTTGCCTAAAAACATTTCTCACAAAGTTCACAACGCCCTGCGATTGAGCCGAGACGATCAGCAAAGCTGGGCAAAGATTCTTGGCAAAAAAGGCTGGCTAGGCTACGGCTGGGCCTCAGAGTTTGGTGGACCGGGCTGGAATGCTGTGCAAAAGCATTTGTTTGAAGAAGAATGCGCCTTGGCTGGCGCGCCGCGCATCATTCCCTTTGGCCCCGTAATGGTCGCGCCCGTGATCATGGCCTTTGGCTCACCCGAGCAGCAAAAGAGGCATTTGCCCGGCATCGCCAGCGGCGAAGTCTGGTGGAGCCAAGGCTACAGCGAGCCAGGCTCTGGCTCAGATCTGGCCTCGCTCAAATGCAAGGCTGAAAGACAGGGCGATCATTACATCGTCAACGGGCAAAAGACCTGGACAACGCTGGGCCAATACGGCGATTGGATTTTCTGCCTCGTGCGCACCAGCAGTGAAGGCAAACCGCAAACTGGCATCTCATTCTTGCTGATCGACATGAAATCGCCCGGCGTGAGTGTGCGCCCGATCAAGCTGCTCGATGGTGAATGCGAAGTCAATGAAGTGTGGTTTGACAATGTACAAGTACCTGCTGAAAATTTGGTGGGCCAAGAAAACCAAGGCTGGACGTATGCGAAATACTTGCTCGCCCATGAGCGCACGAATATCGCCGACGTGAACCGCGCCAAGCGCGAGCTGGAGCGCTTAAAACGCATCGCCAAACAAGAAGGCGTGTATGACCCAGCTACAGACGGCGCGAGCGCCGGCCGCTTCCGCGATGAGATCGCAAAATTAGAAGTTGACGTGGTGGCACTGGAAATGATGGTGCTGCGTGTTTTGTCGGCCGAAAAATCTGGCAAACAATCCCTCGACATCGCCGGTCTCCTCAAAATTCGCGGCAGCGAAATCCAGCAGCGCTATGCTGAGCTCATGATGCTCGCCGCTGGCCCCTACGCCGTGCCTTTGATCGACGAAGCCATGGAAGCCGGCTGGCAAGGCGACTATCCAGGCTCTGCGGTGCACTGCGCACCTTTGGCTGGCACGTATTTCAACATGCGCAAAACGACGATCTATGGTGGATCGAACGAGGTGCAGCGCAATATCGTTTCTCAGGTTGTTCTGGGTTAATTTTTGAATACCACTACAAAAACCGGACGCAGAAGACGCAGAGGTTACGCAGAAGAAATACCAAAAAGAAAAATACCAAGAAAGAGTTTGATTTGTTCATTGCACTCTGGTATTTTTCTGCTGTCTTTTTTGCGTCTTCTGCGTAACCTTGGCTGTTTCTTCTGCGTCCGGTATTTTTCTTTTCTTTCATCCAACCAAAGACTTCATCATGGATTTTGAATTTACTGAAGACCACGAATCATTGCGCGATGCGGTGCGCCGATATATCGACAAGGTTTACACCTTCGATCACCGCCGCGCTATCGTCTCCAAAGGCGGCTTTGATCGTGCCGACTACAACGCCCTTGCCGAGCTTGGCCTCACAGGCTTGTGCATCAGCGATGCCTATGGCGGCATGGGCATGGGACCAGTGGAGAGCATGATTGTGATGGAAGAGCTTGGGCGTGGCATTGCGCTGGAGCCACTCTCGCAAAGCTTGCTCTGCGGCGTGTTGATTCAAGCCTATGCAAGCGAGGAGATAAAACAAGTTTGGCTGCCGAAAATCGCCTCGGGCGAGAAGATCGTCGTTCTCGCTGCGCAAGAGCGCAAAGCACGCTACGACATTCAGAAATGTGAAGCAAATGCAACACTAGCCGGCAAAGAATATGCGCTGAATGCTATCAAAAACGTAGTATCTGTAGGCGACCACGCAGACGCATTTATCGTGCCTGCGATGATCGATGGCGCGCTTGCTCTGTTCCTCGCAGAACGCAGCGCAGCTGGTGTGAGCACGTATGGCTACGGCTGCCAAGATGGCACACGCGCAGCAGACCTGACGCTCAAAAACGCCACAGCCCATCTCATCACCAAAGACGGCCCAGCAGCCTTGCAGCTCGCCACCGATTGCGGCATCGCCAACACCTGCGCCTACGCAGTAGGTGTCATGGACAAAACCATTGCCGTGACTGCCGACTACATGAACACGCGTAAGCAATTCAACGCCACGCTGTCCACCTTCCAAGCCCTGCGCCACCGCATTGCCGATGTAAAAATGCAATTGGAACTGGCGCGCTCCATGAGCTATTTTGTCAACATGAAGTTGGGTGGCCCTGCGCCTGAGCGCAGCCGCGCAGCCGCACAAGCTAAAGTCCAGCTGGGCACAAGCATGCGTTTCGTTGGCCAGCAAGCTGTGCAATTGCATGGTGGCATTGGCGTCACGGATGAATATATCGTGAGCCATTATTTCAAAACGCTCACACAGCTTGAGATGAGCTTTGGCGACACGATGCATCATTTGGGCGAAGTGTCCAAACGAATGCAAGATACTGCTGGCGTATTCGCATAAATCTACAACGA
>JANMFP010000090.1:0-9860 GCA_031378135.1 Variovorax sp.
AGCTACCGCATGCAAGCCAAACCCGATTTGCCAAAATCGTTTGAACACTACAAGAAAGCCTTGCAGATTGACCCGAATCACAAAGGCACACATCACTACATTGGCGTCGCCTATTTGATGGACAAAAAAGTCGCGGATGCAGAAAGCCATTTGGCCAAACTAGAAAAAGCCTGCGGCAACACCACTTGCCCAGAATACAAAGACCTCGCACAGACCATTGGCCAGTACAAAATAAGTGGCGCAGTCAGCAGCAGCTACACATTCAACTGATCTGCTTGAAGGCCTCAGCTGCGCCGCAGGCGCAGCTCATGCGTCGATTGGCCGCAGCAGTTGAGCCACATCGTCTTCGCTGAACATGGCTTGACCACTTTCACTTTCTTGGCTCCGCATTTGTGAGCCTCCGAGCATGCTGCTAGACAGCTGCGCTTTACGTTCTTGCAGCGCGAGCATGCGCTCTTCAATCGTGCCGCGAGCCACCAGCTTGTAGACGAAGACTTGGTTTTTTTGCCCGATGCGGTGTGCGCGATCTGTGGCTTGATTTTCTACTGCGGGGTTCCACCACGGATCATAATGAATCACGGTATCGGCCTGCGGCAAATTCAGGCCCACGCCACCTGCTTTGAGGCTGATTAAAAACAGCGGTACCTCGCCGCTGGTGAATCGATCAATGATCTCATCGCGCTTCTTGGATTGCCCTGTGAGCTTGACCCAAGAGATGGCATGCTTGGGCAGCTCGGCTTCAATCAGCTCCAGCATCGAGGTGAATTGCGAAAACAGCAGCACCTTGCGACCTTCGGCAATCATCTCAGGCAAGATGTCCATCAGGTGCTCTAGCTTGGCCGATTGGCCCACTTGTTGTGCAGCGGGTGTCGGCACCAAGCGCGGATCACAACACACTTGGCGCAGCTTCAGCAGCGCATCGAGCACTTGAATTTGTGATCTGGCGAGGCCGCGCGAGCCAAGCGCCTCGCGAACGCTTCTCTCTGTGGCGAGCCGAATCGTTTCGTAAAAATCTGCCTGCTTGCCTTCAAGCTGCACCGTGCTGAGCGTCTCAATTTTGTCGGGCAAATCTTGCACCACAGCTTTTTTCGTGCGCCGCAGCATGAAGGGCGAGACGCGGCTGACCAATTGGGCCATGCGCTCCGTATCGTTGTGTTTTTCAATCGGCGTGCGGTAGAGATCCTTGAACTTTCGCTGGCTGCCTAAAAAACCTGGCATCAAGAAGTGAAACAAACTCCACAGCTCGCCCAAGTGATTTTCCATCGGCGTGCCTGAGAGGCAAATGCGCTGGCGCGCAGGCAGCTCGTAAGCCACTTGCGCCGCATCGGTCGTCGCGTTTTTGATATTTTGTGCTTCATCCAGCACCACCATCGACCAGCTGCTCTGGAGCCACAGTTCGCGATCTCGCGAGAGCAAGGAATAGGGCGTCAGCACGATATCTGCGTTTTGCAATTGATCCAAGCTGGCATGGCGCTCGTTGCCATGAAACAGATGCGCACGTAAGCCAGGTGTGAACTTGGCCGATTCGCGCAGCCAATTGCCTAAGACGCTCACTGGGGCGACGATCAGTGCAGGTGCATTCAAGCGGCCGCTTTCTTTTTCGATCAAGATGTGAGAGAGCGTTTGCAGTGTTTTACCCAGGCCCATATCGTCGGCCAACACGCCTGCCAATTGATGCTCACGCAAAAACTGCAACCAACTCACGCCCTGCACTTGGTAAGGCCGCAGCTCAGCTTTCAAACCCTCGGGCAGCAGCACCGGCTGCAAGGCAAGCGCCCCGCCTTTGAGCTTGGCCAGCAGCTCGCGCAAACCCTGCACGCCGCTCCACACCGCGCCCTCGCCGAGCGCCGCACCGAGGCGCAGCGCATCAAATCGCGAGATGCGCAGGCTGTCGCCGCTCACATCATTCTTTGTTCGTGCGTCGGGGTCGAGCAACTCAATCAGCGCGGCCAGCCACGGTTTGAGTGGCTCAGTGGGCAAGCGCAGCCATTGATCGCCATGTGGCACAAACATATGCTCGGGCAAACTGAATTCCTTTGAGCCTTGGCTGGAGGCATCCGCACTCTGCCGTGCACGCAGCATGCGTACTTGTGCGATCAAATCGGGCAGCACAGGCAGGATATTGATGCGCTCGCCGCCGACTTCAATGCCAAGAGACAAATCAAACCACGGCGATTGAAATTCTTGATCAAATACGGTGTTGGCCGGCGTATTATTTGCGTCATGCGCTATCGTTTTTGTAGTGTTTATGGTTGTGTTGAGATTGGCTTGGCTGCCCTTTATCTGCACCTGAAAATGCTCTGCGCGGCGCACCAACAGATCAATTTCTTCAGGCACGCGCAGCTCAAAACCAGCCTGCACGAAGAGCGCAAACTTTGCATCAATCCACTCAATCCACAGCAGTTGGCTGCTCTCATGCTGCGATGGTAAATAAAACTGCCCGTTGGCGGTGCCCTGCAAATGATGCTGATGCAAGAACGCAATCGCTTTTGTCTCAGCGTCGGTGTCGCGATGCAGCAGCGCGCGCTCTTTGTTGGCTTCGTCATCTACCAGCACAGGATTGCCCATGCGGTGTGAGAAATACTCGAGCCCAGCATAGTCAAAGCGCAAGGTAAAAAACAATTTGCCCCAGCGCGCAACATGCGCCGCTTCCACTTGAGTGACGGTAAGAATCGGGCGCGGCACTTCGCCTTTGATGTCGCGCGGCGCTTTGGCAAAAGGCGGCAACGGCAAACCTGCCAAATGGCGCAGCATTTGCTGCTCATGCAGCAGCCAAGCTGATTGCGGAATGGGTGGGCTTTTAAGCAGGCTTTGAAAACGCTCCGCGCTGACTGTGCCTAGATCGATGCCGCCAATCTCTTGCGTTTGCGTATCCCAATACAAAGGCGGATCGTTGGCAAACACAAGCGGCTGGGAAGCTGCTTCGGTGTGGGTAGATTCGCTTGGGGCATCAGATGGCTGGGCGTGGGCTTGCAATCGCCACAGCGGCTCTTTGATGCCATGCTTGCTGATTTCTTTCCAGCTCCAGCGGGCCGGCCGCTTTGCGCCTAAGCGCAAAGGTGCAGCGATATGTTGACGCTCTTCATCCCAAGCGTAGAGCCGGCCGGTGGCGTGTGCCATCTGCAGAGCGAGTGCGCCGGCCTTGCCGCTTAACACACCCTTCAAAGCACCGCCCATATAGGCTTGATCGGACAACGAGCGCATCAGCTGCAGGATTTCTTTTTCAACTTGGTTTGTGTTCGCGTGTGAGGTGCCGATATATTGCGATACGTTGCGCGGTTTGCTCCAGCTCCCATTGGCTTTGAGCTTGGCTGATTTGATCGCCATCAGCAGCCGTGTTTGGCCGCCCTGCGCTTGACTCTGAACTTCACTTGCAATGCAATACAGATATTGTTCAGCGCCAGTTTTGTCATCGGGCTCAAGATCATCGGCTGCTTGCCCGGGCATGATGAGTGCATCGACAGAATCATTCGATTCAAATAAATCCAGCCATTGAACGACTTCTTTTTCTGCTCTGCTTTGCGGCGTGACGGGTGCTGCGCTCGCAGCAAAGCTGAGAGGGGAGATGGGTGCTAGCGTAGGAAATTTAGGCTGGGGCGCATTGGTGACGATGCCTCCTGCATTAGTGGCGATGCCGCCTGATCGATACGCTGCTTTGAGCAAGAGTGCGCCTGCATGCTTGCAGCGCGAGCCCACTGGGCAAGTGCATTCGCTGTGCAAGCTAGAAATTTCGCCCCAAGGCGTGATTTCTGCATCAATCTCGACTTCATAAACCTCTTTGTGGCTTCCCAGGACTTGACCGATCAAATGCCAAGTTTGGGAAGCACTTTGAAACATTTCAAAGTTATCCCGCACACGCTGGGTCGCGTAGACATCTCGCGCGCGATCGTAGGTGTTTTGACCCAGCTGCTTGATCAGGCTTGTGATGTCAAGCGTGAAGCGTTCATCATTAGCCATGTGTGCTCATCGCTAAGATCGCACCCTCGACCAAAGCAGCCGTTGCATGAGGCTTTTCCATGGGAAAAAGATGCGTGCCATCCATCCATGACATGCGGTTGTGGGTAAATTTGGCCGTGAGATCGGTACCGGTTTGCTTGAGCTCTTGGGATTGCAAACCACCAATAAACGCTGCTGGGCACTGCAAGGGTTTGCGGCGCAATAGGCTGGGTAGATTATCGGGCAGGGTGTTGTAGATTTGCGTTTCTATCGCGCGATCAAAACTTAAGTGGCGCTTGCCATCTTCGCCAGTGTGAGTGCCATGGGCGATGTAGTCGCGCAGCACGTCGTCTTCCCAAAGCGCAAAAGCGCGTTTAGATTTGAAGCTGTCGTAGGCAGCTTGTTCGCTCGCCCAAACCTGTGTGCGCCGTTGGCTGATTTTTCCGGGTGATATGTTACCTACGATACCGCTTGCTTTGGCTGCACCGAGCGCCGTGGCTTTCCAGCCGCCGATCACCGGGGAATCGAGCAAGAGCACCCCGCGAGCGAGCTCAGGGTGCCGCGCTGCACACATGGTGCTGAGGATGCCACCGAGCGAGTGGCCCACTAGCCAAGCTTTTTCGCCTGCTTTCTCAACCAGAGGCTGAACGAAATCTGCGAGCTCTTGCACGACATGCGGCCAATTATTGGTGACGGGGTAGCTCGGGTTGTGCCCGAACTTGTCAATCGCCTTAACAGTGAAGCCTCTTTTTTTGAGCGAATTGAGCATCACGCCATAGGTGCTGGCTGGGAAGCTGTTGCCGTGAGAGAAGATGAGCAGGCTCAAATCAGTTTTTCCTCGGGCGTGGAAATTTTCTTCAAGGGAATGCTGCGAGTCGTGGCCGCCATGAGTGGCGCATCCGAGTGGCCGCCATTCCATTGTGGATCTTCCAAGCTATCGAACACTTCGCGCAACTTGCCGCCCCATGAGCGGCGCAGCATTTGAAAATACGGGTTGTTTTCTTCGATACAAACAATGCGATCACTGCGCAATTGACCTTCTTCATACACCACCAAATCCAGCGGCAAGCCCACGGAGAGATTGGATTTAAGCGTGGAATCCATCGACACAAGCGCACACTTTGCAGCTTCATCCAGCGGGGTATTCGGCTGAATCACGCGATCCAGCACGGGTTTGCCGTATTTAGACTCACCCACTTGGAAGTAGGGCGTCTCCATCGTGGCTTCAATGAAATTGCCGGCGGAATAGACCTGAAACAGACGCATGCCTTCGCCAGCGATTTGCCCGCCGAAAATCAGCGATACATTGAATTCAACACCTGCCGCTTTGAGCGATTCGCCATCACGCGCATACACATGGCGAATGGCTGAGCCCAGCACGCGCGCTGCTTCGAACATGCTTTTGGCATTCCAAATCGTGATCGGCTCGCCATCCTCATTTTTAAGTTGCTCAACTTGCAGCATCTCGCGCACACTTTGGCTGATGCTCAAATTGCCTGCTGAGAGCAAGACCATGAAACGATCTCCGGGCTTCTCATAGACGATCATTTTGCGGAAGGTGCTGATTTGATCGAGGCCCGCATTGGTGCGGGAATCGGAGAGGAACACCAAGCCGGCGTTGAGTTTGATGGCGACGCAGTAGGTCATGTTGTGGTCTGTATTTTTTTCAATTGGTACAAGGCATCAAGCGCCTCGCGAGGGCTTAAATCATCGGGATTCATGCTGCTGAGCGCTGATTCTACTGCGCTCAATGCTCCTGAATTTGTAGTGGACTCGTTCGGCGCAGTGAATAAATCGACCTGTGCTTGCGCGGCTTGTTGGCTGCTCTCCAAGCGCTCTAGCGCGGCGCGTGCGTGATTGACCACTTGCGCGGGCACGCCGGCTAATTTTGCCACTTGAATGCCATAGCTCTTGCTCGCAGGGCCAGCTTCGATGCTGTGGAGGAAGGCAATATCTCGCCCCGTCTCCACTGCACTGACATGCACATTCACAGCGCCATGGTGATCGGCGGGAAACTGCGTGAGCTCGAAATAATGCGTGGCAAACAAGGTGAAGGCTTGGGATTTGTGCAGATGTGCGGCGATGCCGCTGGCCAGCGATAGGCCATCAAAGGTACTCGTGCCGCGGCCAATCTCGTCCATGAGCACCAAGCTTTGGGGTGTGGCGGCATGCAAAATTTGCGCGGCTTCCGTCATTTCCAGCATGAAGGTGGATTGCGCGTTGGCCAGATCGTCTGCTGCGCCGATGCGGGTGTAAATCGCATCTAGCGGCCCCAAGCGCAGAGAAGCTGCGGGCACATAGGAGCCCATTGAAGCGAGCAGGGCGATCACGGCGATTTGGCGCATGTAGGTGGATTTGCCACCCATGTTGGGGCCGGTGATCACTTGCATGCGCGTCTTGGCGCTGAGATCGGTATCGTTGGGCGTAAAGGGCTTATTGACCGTTTCTGCCAAGCGTGCTTCGACCACGGGATGGCGGCCACCCGTGATCTGGATACAAGGCTCATTGGCAAAGCTTGGCGCGTTCCAATTGAGCGTGAGTGAGCGTTCAGCGAGTGCGCAGATGGCATCTAAGGTGGCCAAAGCCGTGGCAGCGTTTGTTAATGCTTTCACATGCGGCTGAAGCTGATCGAGCACTTGCTCGTAGAGAAACTTTTCTCTGGCCAAAGAGCGCTCTTGTGCGGAGAGCGCTTTGTCTTCAAAAGTTTTGAGCTCGGGCGTGATGAAGCGCTCGGCGTTTTTAAGAGTCTGGCGGCGCTTGTAATCGTCGGGCACTTTGCTCGCTTGGCCTTGTGTGACTTCGATATAAAAACCATGCACCTTGTTGTATTGCACGCGCAGATTAGCGATGCCAGTTCGCTCGCGCTCACGGGTTTCTAGATCAAGCAGGAAGGCATCGCAGTGGGTTTGAATGCCGCGCAGTTCATCAAGCTCAGCATCAAAGCCAGTATTGATCACACCGCCATCGCGCACCAGTGCTGAGGGCTCGGGCAGGATGGCGGCTTGAAGTAGCTCAGAGGTCGCTTGCAGAGGCTTGGAGGCTTGTAAATTGCTGAAAATAACAGAGAAATCAGCACCTAGCCGGCAAAGATACTGCGCTAGATGCTCTGATTTTGATAGTGTGATCTGCAAAGCCACCAGTTCGCGCGGCAAAACTCGCCGCAGCGCAATGCGCGCCGCAATACGCTCTACGTCGCTCGATCCTTTGAGTTGTTCGCGCAGTTTGTTTGAGTGAAAGATTTGCGCATTTCTTTCGCGCAAGATGCCGATCATCTGCATGCGCTGCTGCGCTACTGTGCGATCTCGCGAAATATTTTGCAGCCAACTTTTCAGCATTCGGCTGCCCATGCCTGTCATGCAGGTATCGAGCAGCGAAAAAAGCGTTGGGCTGTCTTCGCCGCGCAAAGTTTGCACGAGCTCTAAATTACGTCGCGTGGGCAGTGGAATATCCATCAGCTCATCTTCGCGCTGCACGCGCAGGCGGCTCACGTGAGCTAATCTGGAGCCTTGCGTGTGCTCGGCATATGCGAGCAAGGCGCAGGCCGCAGCTTGAGCATGCGCCAGTTCTTGCGCGCCAAAAGCAGCGAGGCTGGCGACTTGCAATTGCGCGCAGAGCTTTTGGCTGCCTAGGCCGCTGTCGAATTGAAATGCAGGGCGCAGCGTGAACGACGTGCTGGTAGAAAACCGCAAGGCTTTGATCTGCTGCTCAAACGCCGGCGTCACATCGCTGGCATAGAGCAACTCACTGGGCGCAATGCGCGAAACCCAAGCGGAGAGCTCATCGTGGCTGCATTCGGCGAGCTTGATTTCCGATTGCGTGAGCGCCAGCCACGCCAAGCCTAGCTTGTTACGCGGCGCTTGATGAACGGCGAGCAGGGTGGCTTCGGATTTGTCGCTCAGCAGCTCCGTATCGGTGAGCGTACCGGGTGTGACGACTCGAACCACTTTTCTCTCCACCGGTCCTTTGCCAGTGACTTCGCCCACTTGTTCACAGATCGCCACCGATTCGCCAAGCTTGATGAGTCGCGCTAAATAGTTTTCCAGTGAATGAAACGGCACACCCGCCATCACCACCGGCTGCCCGCCCGATTGCCCGCGCTGCGTGAGCGTGATGTCGAGCAGTCGCGCGGCCTTCTCGGCATCTGCGAAAAACAACTCGTAAAAATCGCCCATGCGATAAAACACCAGCGTATCGGGAAAGTCTTTTTTCAGATGCAGGTATTGCTGCATCATCGGCGTGTGGTGCGAGAGATCAGTGCTCATTCAAATCGCTATGTTGAGCAGATGCAAAGCATTTACAAAGGCGCTTCTTCGTCTGCTGCGTCCGCGGCAGCTGCAGCTTGGCCGGCGCCCTTCAATGTCCCAGCTTGACGCACTGTTTGGCGAACCGTGGCCTTCTCGCCTGCGCTTGCGAACTTGCTGTATTTGCCAAGAATGCTGACCATTTGCGCGTAAATTTTGGGATTGCCAGCGAGGCATTCTTGCTGCTCAAGATAATCCGCCTCGCCCGTGAAATTACCGATCAGGCCACCCGCTTCTGTGACGAGCAGCGAGCCTGCAGCCACATCCCAAGGCATGAGGCCAGCTTCAAAATAGGCCTCGGAGAAGCCTGCTGCAACATATGCCAGATTCAAAGCGGCCGAGCCAGTGCTGCGGCCGCCGCCTACTTTGGTGAGCGTGTCACTCAGCATGGCTTGATAAGCGGGGAAGCTGTTGCCTGGACGGAAGGGGAAGCCATGACAAATCATGGATTGAGCAAGCGTTTCGCGCTTGCTCACGCGGATGCGACGATCATTCAAATACGCGCCACGGCCGCGCGAGCTGTAGTACAAATCATTGCGCGTTGGGTCGTATATGACAGCATGATCTACCTTGCCTTGGATTTGCAGCGCAATACTCACGCAATAAACAGGGAAGCCGTGGATGAAATTGGTGGTGCCATCCAGCGGGTCAATGATCCAAATATGATCAGAAAATTTATTGCCCAAGCTCGACCCTGATTCTTCGGCCAAGATACCGTGATTGGGGTATGCCTCAAGGATGATTTCGATGATGGCCTGCTCGGCTGCCGCATCTACTTCGGTGACGAAATCGTTGACTTGTTTTTGCTTGATGCGCACGGATTCAATGTCGAGCGCGGCACGATTGATGATGGAGCCGGCGGCGCGAGCGGCACGCACGGCCACGTTGAGCATGGGATGAGATGAGGCAGTCATATTGTTGGGGGAGCTAAAAATGCAACTGCACGATCACAGCCGCTGATGTCTATATTTTCCCATGATTGCCGATGGGCTTCGGAAAAACGCGAAAAAGCATTCAAATTCAAGCGATTGGAGCCCCAAGTTATCAAATTGCTTTGTAACACCCAGGGTAATCCCGTAATTCGCAGATAAAATTTAAATAGTTAATGTAAGTGCTTGATATTGCATTATATTTTTGTATCCGCTATACTTTCCGTAGCATATCAATACAGCCTTGCAGCTGACACACCATGGCAACATTTTTCACAGCTGGTTTCTCGCTGAGCTCCTTGGCAAAAATGCGCATGGTTACGACCAGCGCGCTTGCAGCTTTGGCACTGATTTTGATGCCTGCGCCGCAAGCTGAGGCTGCGCCTAAAAAGCAAGTCAAGAGCGCCCAAAAATCCTCAAAAGTTTCGACGAAAGCCGCAGCTAAATCTTCCCGCGCTGCAAAAGCTGCAAAGCCGAGCAACGGCAGCAAAGCAAAAGCTGCCACGAAGTTGCAGCGCGTGGTGGTCATGAAAAACGGCAAGCGCATGGTTGTGATGCGCCGTATGCCTGTAGCCGCAGTCGCTGCTGTGCCACCGCGTCCATCGTATGGCCAACTCGCTGGCTTGCATGCCACGCAAGATCCGTTGGAGCTCAAATCCAGCGTGGCTTATGTGATGGATCAAGACACGAACGA
>JANMFP010000154.1:0-2464 GCA_031378135.1 Variovorax sp.
GTGCTCACGGTGGTGATCGGCCGATATGTCATCCTCGCACTCAACCGCTATTTAGAAAAACAAAAAGCCGCCGAGCTGTTGCCCGAAGCCGCCCGCCGCGAAGAGCTGAGCTACGACACTGCACTGGCACGCTTGGCCAAAAGCGTCTGCCCAGGCTGCGAGCGCCCTGTCGATTTAAAAAACGAAAAACAAGATTTCTGCCCGCATTGCGGCATTGGCTTGCATGATCACTGCCACGCCTGCGATACCCGCAAGAGCGCGTTTGCGAAGTTCTGTCATGCTTGCGGAGCGGGCGCGAAGCTCGCCTTACCGCGAACGACTTAGTTTTGTGCCACTTGCAGGGGTGCTTTTAGATGCCCCACATACTGCAAGGCCTGATGAATCTTGATGGAGGGCACATCGCCTTGGCGCATGTGGAGTAAGTCGCCGGGGGTAACCAAGCGCGGGTCGGCATCGGTGAGTGGCAGGCCAGCGGTTTTGTATGCTTCGATGATGAATTGACTGCAAAAGAATTGATCATTCGGTACGGGACCGAGCTGGATCGCAGCGATACCTCGGATGCACGCATCGCGCACCAGCGCGGGCATGATGGGCAGCTCGCAGAGCTTGCGCTCTAGTGTGAACGGCGCTTGCAGCACGATGCCTGCAGTGTTGTATTTGGTGCCGACATGCTTTTCAGCAAACTTTTGAATGAGTGCTGCTTGCACGCCATCGAGCTTGGGATGACGAAAGGCGGCAATCGTGGCTTCTTCGGCAATGAATTCTTGGATGCTTCGCTGGCGCACGCCAGAGCCAATTGCTTCAATCACTTGGCCTTTGCCCACATAAAGCGCTGCATGGCTCACAGGCGAAAGTGTGATGGCACGGATACCAGCGGAGTTGATGCCATTGGCTGCCGACAAAATGATGTCGCCCGCGCGCAGTGCTTTCTCGCTGACGAGCTCGCCGCCGTTGCTGGGGTCGAGCGATTTGTTTTGCACCTTTACCGACGGTGCGCCTTGGCGTGGATCGAGCTGCACATCGGTGGCGCAAGCGCTGATAAATAGCATCGCAACAATGCTGACGAAACGAGGGCTAATCAATGTGTAATTTGCCATAAATTTAAAGAAACAATGGCATGTAGCCGGCATGAAATGGTCTTAGTATGCTATTGAATTGATAGTGAATACAGTATCACACGCCACGCGCACGGTCTACGCGGAATTTCTTCCTGAACTCGCCAAAGGTACCTGCATCCAAAGCCTCGCGCACCTCGCGCATGAGGTTCAGGTAGTAGTGCAAATTGTGAATCGTGGCCAGCATGGGGCCGAGCATTTCGCCGCAGCGGTCGAGGTGATGCAAGTAGGCGCGGGAGAAGCCGCCGCTCACGTTGCCTTGGGAATCCGCACTGCCTTTGCAGGCATAGCACGTGCAGGTGGCATCAATCGGCTCATGGCTGGTTTTGTGTTTGGCGTTACGGATTTTCACGTCACCATAACGGGTGAAGAGATGGCCGTTGCGCGCATTGCGGGTGGGCATCACGCAGTCAAACATATCGACACCAGCGGCCACGCCGTCCACCAAATCTTCCGGCGTGCCCACGCCCATGAGATAGCGCGGTTTATTCGCAGGCAGACGATGCGGCGTGTGCGCCATGATGCGCAGCATTTCATCTTTAGGCTCACCTACGCTGACGCCGCCCACGGCATAACCCGGGAAATTCATTTCTACGAGATGGTCTAAAGATTCTTGGCGCAGATTCTCAAACATACCGCCTTGCACAATGCCAAAGAGCGCATTCGGGTTCTCAAGATTTGTAAATTCCGTTTGGCAGCGCTTGGCCCAGCGAAGCGACAGCTCCATCGAGATGCGTGCCTCAGCCTCGGTCGTGATATGGCCCTTCACGTCATACGGCGTGCATTCATCAAACTGCATCACGATGTCTGAATTGAGCACCGTTTGAATTTGCATGCTCACCTCAGGCGTGAGAAAGAGCTTGTCGCCATTCACGGGAGAGGCAAAGCGCACGCCTTCTTCGCTGATCTTGCGCATCTCGCCTAGGCTCCACACTTGGAAGCCGCCACTGTCCGTCAAGATCGGTTTGTTCCAGCCCTCAAAGCCATGCAGCCCGCCAAACTGCTTCATCACATCTTGCCCCGGGCGCATCCACAAATGAAACGTGTTGCCCAGAATAATCTGCGCCCCCATCTCATACAAGCTGCGCGGCATCACGCCCTTCACCGTGCCATAGGTGCCCACAGGCATGAAGATCGGCGTTTGCACCACGCCATGATTGAGGGTTAGCGTGCCACGGCGGGCGTGAGAGCCCGCGTAGCTGCTCTCGGGCGCGGCAGGGTCGGTTTTAAAAAGATCAAATTTCAGCATGGGGGGGATTTTCCCACGTGAGGTGCAGAAATGGTGCTGCATTCAGTCAACGCGATCAGCGGCTCTAACAAAAGCTATGGAGCTATGAGGCCAAACAGAT
>JANMFP010000162.1:0-1601 GCA_031378135.1 Variovorax sp.
ACCCACCATGACCACCTACAAAATCCAAAAATCCGATGATCAATGGCGCGCTGAGCTCAAAGCTAAAGGCGCTGAGCCATTGGCCTTTGATGTGACTCGCCATGAATCCACTGAGCGCGCTTTCACTGGCAAATATGCCGACAACAAGCAAGCCGGCACCTACAGCTGCATTTGCTGCGGCAAGCCCTTGTTTGCCTCAGAGACCAAATACGACAGCGGCACAGGATGGCCTTCTTTCTTTCAACCTTTGTCCAAAGATGCCGTGGGCGAAAAGGTCGATGGCATTCTCTTCATGAAGCGCACCGAAGTTCATTGCGCAGATTGCGGCGCACACATGGGCCATGTATTCAACGACGGCCCTGCGCCCACTGGCCTGCGTTATTGCATGAACTCAGCTTCGCTGGATTTCAAGCCGCAAACGTAGAACTGCTTTGATATAAAATTCATAGCACGCCGCGCAGTAAATACGCCGGCCTTCCCTCACTTTTGATCTAAAAATGAAGCAACTTCTCGATTTTCTGCCGATTCTCCTCTTCTTCGGCGCGTACAAGATGTACGACATTTACGTGGCCACCGGCGTCATCATGGCGGCTACTGTCGTGCAAATGGCCGTGCTCTACAAAATGGAAGGCCGATTGCAGATGATTCACAAAGTTACGCTCGGCTTGGTGCTCGGCTTTGGCGCGTTAACTTTGTTGCTCCACGATGAGCGCTTCATCAAAATCAAGCCGACGATTCTCTATGCGGCGATGGGCTTGGCTCTCGCGATTGGTCTCTGGGGGTTTCGCAAAAACTTCTTGCGCATGATGCTGGGCAACGCATTAAGCTTGCCTGAGCAAGTGTGGCGCAATCTCACCGTAGCTTGGGTGGCTTACACCTTCTTTATGGCTGCTTTGAATGCATATGTTGCTTACTTTTACACCACCGATCAGTGGGTGAACTTCAAGCTCTGGGGCTACGCATTCCCCATCGTCTTCCTTGTGGCACAGGGCTTCTATATTGCCAAATATCTCCCGAAAGATGAGCAATGATTGCCAATGCTCAAGAAGTGCAACGCCACTTGCAAGAACATTTGCAGCCCACGCATTTAGAAGTATTAGATGAATCTGCTGCGCATGCTGGCCATGCAGGCAACCCAGATGGCAGCGGCATCGGCACGCATCTGCGCGTCCGCATCAAATCGCCTTTGCTCGCTGGCAAAAGCAGAGTTGCGCAGCATCGCCTTGTGTATGATGCATGCCAAGGATTTATCGCTCGGGGACTGCATGCTTTAGCCATCGAAGTTGTCAGCTAAAAGCTGCTTGAACCGTTATCAAATGTGTATTTTATTTTTTGAGGAAATGAAGATGAAATTGAAGTTATCCACTGTCGCCTTGGCATTGGTTTTAAGCACTGCAGGCACCGCTTTTGCGCAAAATGTGGCCATCGTCAATGGCAAGCCCGTGCCATCAAGCCGCGTGGATGAATTGCTCAAGCAATTCAGCAGCCAGCTCGGCGGTCGCCCTGTCACGCCCGATATCCAAGCGCAAGCCAAAGAAGCCGTGATTTCGCGCGAAATTTTCATGCAAGAAGCGCAAAAAACGGGTCTTGATGCAACGGAT
>JANMFP010000187.1:0-3881 GCA_031378135.1 Variovorax sp.
GGGCGCACATCAAAGCGCTGCATCAAATCATTCGTATCGCTGTGCATCGCCTTTGTGCGCAAAAACAAGCCTTTGCAATAAGCCGCTAGCCGTTCGTAGCCGAGCACGGCAGATTCCCATGCGCCAAACTGCAACACCATGCCCCGCTCATGCCGATCTTCAGGCACATGTGCCAAGCCTATATCGCGAGCGGAGATGGGATCGAGCCAATGCGCAGCGCTGTAATTTTTCCCAAGCACTTGCATCGTGCCTGCAGAGGGCTGCTTCATGCCCGAGACGATTTCGAGCAGCTCGGTTTGCCCGTTGCCCGAGACACCAGCAATGCCTACGATCTCTCCCGAGCGCAGCTCAAAATGAATATCTGATAAGCGCAGCACCCCATGAGGGTCGCGAAAACTTAGGCTCTGCACACTCAAGCGCACCGGCGCATTGGCTTGATGCCCCGTGCGTGCGGCGGGTGCTTTGAGCTTGCGGCCCACCATTGCCTCGGCAAGTTGTGTGACCGTTGCATCAAGGGCCGCACATTCGTGCACCACACGGCCAGCGCGCATCACCGTGACTTGATCGCAGAGCGCCAGCACTTCTTTGAGTTTGTGCGTGATGATGAGGATCGTCTTGCCACCATCACGCAGACGGCGCAATACGGCAAAAAGCTGCTCCGTCTCTTGCGCAGTCAGCACAGCAGTTGGCTCATCCAAAATCAAAATTCGCGCGCCGCGATGCAGGGCTTTTAAGATTTCGAGCCGCTGCTTATCGCCCACAGAGAGATCTTCAACCAGCGTGTCTAGGTTGACTTGCAAGCCCGTCTCGCTCATCAGGCTCTGGAGTTTTTGCCGCGCCTCAACTTGTGTGCGCTGCAGGCTCAATGAGGTCTCCACACCGAGAACAATGTTATCGAGCGCGCTCAAGTTATCCACCAGCATGAAATGCTGATGCACCATGCCGATGCCTAAGGCAATCGCTTCGTGAGAATTCCGAATCTTCGCGCTTTGTCCTTCAATGTCTATGTCACCAGAATCAGCGGTGTAGAAGCCATACAGAATGGACATCAAGGTCGATTTACCCGCGCCGTTCTCGCCCACGATGCCGTGAATCGAAGCAGCAGTCACATTCAAATTCACATCATCATTGGCCAGCACCGTGCCAAAGCGCTTGCAGATGCGAGAAAGCCGCACGGCTGTGCGGCTTTCTGGGGCTGGAGAAGAATCTTTCACGCAGAAATTCTAGCGAATTTCATGCCTGATTATTCGCACTTGCTGTTCGCCATGTAATCGACAACTTTGATCTTGCCAGAGATGATGTCGGCCTTAGCAGCGTCCACTTTCTTGCGCATATCGGCATTCACGAGTTTGTCGTTGTTGGCATCCATGGCGTAATCCACGCCGCCTTCTTTGAGGCCCAGCGCGCTGATGCCTGGCGTGTGCTTTTTCATCACGTTGTAGACAGCAGTATCAACGCGCTTGACCATCGAAGTGAGCATCGTGCCGGGCTGGATGTGGTTTTGATTGCTGTCTACGCCGATGGCTAATTTTTTCTCATCCTTCGCGGCTTGGTACACACCCATGCCTGTGCCGCCAGCGGCTGCAAAGATCACGTCTGCGCCTTTGGCCAGTTGTGCTTTGGCCAGCTCGCCGCCGCGTGCTGGATCGTTCCAAGCTGCGCCGGTGGTGCCAGTCATGTTGGCGAACGTCTCAACTTTCGGATTGGCAAATTTTGCACCTTGCTCGTAGCCACACTGAAATTTACGGATCAAAGGAATATCCATGCCGCCGACGAAGCCAACTTTGCCTGTTTTGGAGGCAGAGGCTGCCATCATGCCGACCAAGAAACTGCCCTCATGCTCTTTGAACACCACAGATTGCACGTTTGGCTCTTTCACCACATAGTCAATGATGGCGAAGTTGAGTTTAGGAAACTCTTTGGCCACTTTTTCAAGCGCGCTGCCTTGGGAAAAACCAATGCCAATGATCGGATTCGCACCACGCTCAGCCATGCGGCGAACGGCTTGCTCGCGCTGTGTGGGGTTGGTCACTTCAAACTCCAGATACTGCTTGCCTGATTCTTTCTTCCATCGTTCTGCTCCGTTGTAGGCGGCTTCGTTGAACGATTTATCAAATTTGCCGCCCATGTCAAAAATAATGGCGGGTTGGGCAAAAGCGGCAGTCGCTGCCAAAGCAGCGGCTGAAACGACAAAAGAGCGCAGGGAGAATTTCATAGATTCGATCCTAAAAGTAGTAAAAGTGGATGCCGGAATTGCGAGCCAGAGCAATGATAATGCCTGAAGACACCCTCGGTTGATCAAGGGGTAAATATCTATTTTTGAATGAAAAAACCGCTCTCTTCTTGGGCAAGCATGCCCAAAACAGTGCTGCATGAGCACTTGGATGGCAATCTGCGTGCAACGACCTTGCTGCAACTTTGCCTAGCGCGTGATGTGGGTTTACCAGCGCATACGCCTGAGGCACTGCACGATTGGATTCATAGGCAGGCCAATTCAGGCTCGCTGGAGCGCTATGTGGCCGCTTTTGGGCTCACTGTGGCTGCGATGGCCACGCCAGAGGCTTGCGAGCGCGTGGCTTTTGAGGCGGTGCAGGACTGTGCGGCAGACGGCGCGCAATTGATCGAATTGCGCATGGCGCCTTTGCTGCTGAAGGCGCATGGTTTGGCAGGCGATGAGGCGGTGGCGGCTATGCTGGATGGTCTGTCGCGTGGCAGCGTTGTCACTGGTGTGCCCGCAGGCTTGATCGTTTGCGGGATGAGATCAGGTGCGCCTGAAGATGTGATGCGCAGTGCGCAGCTGGCAGTGAAATTTGCAGGAAAAGGTGTGATTGGATATGACCTTGCCGGAGCAGAAAAAGGTTTTCCTGCCACGATGCACACAGGCGCTGTGGCTTTAGCGCAAGAGTCTGGTTTGGGGATCACGCTGCATGCGGGTGAAGCGGATGTGGGCGAGCGAGTGATCGAGGCGATCCGCTTAGGCGCAAGCCGCATTGGCCACGGCGTGCAGATCACGCAAGGGCAGGGCGCGCATGATGCCAATGGTGTCAATGAGCGCATGGCTATCGCACGAGATTCGGGCGTGCATTTCGAAGTTTGCCCCACCAGTAATGTGCACACCGGCGCTTGGCACGATTTGGCCACACATCCCATGATCACGATGGAGCAAGCTGGGTTCAATTGGTCTGTACAAGCTGATAACCGCTTGATTTCTGTGCTGTCTCAGGGCAGCGAGTTTCAAGTGGCGCATGAGATTTGCGGTTTATCGCTCGCGCAGATCATGCAAGGCCAAATTCGCGCGGCGCGCGCCTCTTTTTTGCCTGAGGCTTCAAAATTATTGGCCGAGCAGCGCATGCGTGCTTGGTGTGCCGAGCAGGCTGTTGCTATCGAATAGTGAGCGTGCAGCGTATATTTTGTGCCGGCGATAAGCCGAATAAGCATAAAAAAACCCGGCGAACCGGGTTTTTTGATCAGAGTGCAGAAGATTACTTCTTAGGCGCAGAAGCTGGTGCAGCGGCTGCGGTAGCTTTGTCGTCTTTCTTAACATCTTTCTTGCCAGCGTCAGCTTTGGCTTTTTTATCAGCTTCGGCTTTTGCTTTTGCATCTGCTTTGGCCTTTTTGTCGGCTTCAGCTTTGGCTTTTTTCTCGTCAGCAGCTTTGGCTTTGGCATCTGCCTTGGCTTTTTTATCGGCTTCCGCTTTCGCTTTGGCTTCAGCTTTTGGATCGGCCTTAGCGTCTGCCTTCACTTCTGGCTTGGCGGCAGCTGGAGCAGCGGCGGGCTTGGCATCAGTAGCTTTTGCGTCTTTTGCTGGAGCGGTGGCAGTGGCAGCGGCTGGCTTGGCAGCAGCGTCTTTGGCCATCGGCTTGTCGTCTTTCTTAGCAGG
>JANMFP010000242.1:0-1844 GCA_031378135.1 Variovorax sp.
AAGGCGCAGGCTGCGGCGAAAGCCTAAAACTCATTCATTTCCCGCGCCGAACGCGCAGGATTTCATCCAAGATCAAGCAGACCGCGCCAATCGTGATGGCGCTGTCGGCGATATTGAAGGCGGGGAAGTGCCATGTGCCATAGTAGAAATCTAGGAAATCGACCACGTAGCCGTGAATGAGGCGATCGATCACATTGCCAATTGCGCCGCCTAAGATGCAAGCGAGCGCGAAGGCGAAGAGTTTTTGCGCATGGTGGCTGCGCAGCATCCAGAGGATGAAGATCGTCGCCACTGCGCCGATGCCAGTGAAGAACCAACGCTGCCAGCCGCCTGCGCCTGCGAGAAATGAGAAGGCTGCACCGGTGTTGTGGGCGCGAACGATGTTGAAAAAGCTCGTTACCGGTGTGCTGTCGCCAAGCTTGTAGTAGCCGACGATGAGCGTTTTGGTGAACTGATCGGCCAAGATGATGATGATGGCTAGGATCAGCCAAGGCAGCATGCCTTGGAAGGTTGAACGCGACGAATAGATGGACTTAGGCATGAGTGCGTACCTCTCCTGCGCCATGTAAATTGCTGACACAGCGGCCACAGATTGTGGGGTGTGCAGCGTCGTGGCCTACGTCTTCGACATAATGCCAGCAGCGCTCGCATTTAGTGTGCTTCGAGGCTGCAGCCGACACATTCATTGTGCTACCTGCTATGGGTTCAATAGCGGATGTGATGAAGACGAACTTCACATCTTTGCCTAAACTTGTCAGCAATGCATAGTCGTCTGGCGGCAAAGTGAGCTGCACTTCGGCTTGCAATGAGCTACCGACTTTGCCTTCCGCACGAAGTGCTTCAATGGTTTTGTTCACTTCATCTCGGATGGCGCGGATGCGGCTGTATTTGGCAATGAGCGCGTCATCCGCGCCTTCAAACTGCCAATACGTCTCCGTGAAAATCGTGCCACTCTCGCTCTTGCCAAACAGCTTCCACGCTTCCTCTGCGGTGAACGACAGGAATGGTGCCATCCAGCGCAGCATGGCTTGTGTGATGTGCCAGAGCGCGGTTTGTGCACTGCGGCGGGCTTGTGAATTTGCAGCCGTGGTGTACAAGCGATCTTTGAGGACATCGAGGTAAAAGCCACCTAAATCTTCGCTGCAATAAAGCTGCAATTTAGCAACCACCGGATGGAATTCATAGACCTTGTAATGCGCCAAAATCTCGTTCTGCAATTGCGCTGCACGTGCCAGCGCGTAGCGATCTACTTCCAGCAATTCAGCCAGCGGCACAGCGTGTTGACTCGCATCAAAATCGCTCACGTTAGCGAGTAAGAATTTCAGCGTGTTGCGGATGCGGCGATAGGTATCGACCACGCGGGCAAGAATTTTGTCGTCGATGCCGAGATCGCCCGAATAGTCGGTTGCGGCGCACCAGAGGCGGATAATTTCCGCGCCCATCTTGTCCGAGACTTCTTGCGGCGCGACCACATTGCCCATGCTCTTGCTCATCTTGCGGCCTTGGCCATCGACGGTGAAGCCGTGGGTGAGCAAGCCGCGATACGGGGCGCGGCCATACATGGCGGCTGCCGTCAGCAGCGAGGAGTGAAACCAGCCGCGATGTTGGTCGTGGCCTTCGAGGTAGAGATCGGCCTCAGGGCCTTCGTTGTGCGCATGAACGAACGAGCCATCAGCGTTTTTGTCGCCGTGGCTGCCCTTCAAAACTGTCGTGTGCGTCGTGCCCGAGTCGAACCACACTTCGAGAATGTCGGTGCTCTTGGTGAATGTTTCAGCATGCTCCGCGCCAACTTGCGCGAAGAGCTCGGCCGTGCTGGCTTTGCTCCAAGCTTCAATGCCGCCTTT
>JANMFP010000257.1:0-2858 GCA_031378135.1 Variovorax sp.
GCGAGGCCGGTGGCGCCTGCGCCGATGATGAGGTAATCCGTATCTAAGGCCGACATGAGTGAAAATTCCTATCCATTTAAAGCCATGATACCGGGCGTCAACTTAAGGGCTCAGGCGGCTGCATTCAATCCGCGCGCGATATGTACGCGCATCGCAGCGGAGGCGGCAGTGCCATCCCGCGCTTTCAGCGCTGCCATGAGCACGCGATGCTCAAGAAGTGATTCTTCAACTCGACCCGATTTCAACAATGATTGCGCGCGGTTGAGCTTCATGACCTTGCGCAAATCTGCCACGATCTGGCTACGCCAGCGATTGCGCGTGATCGCAAGCAATTGCGTGTGAAATTGCTCGTTGATTTGAAAGAACTTAGCGCGATCTTTGCTGGCTTTTTCTAGGCTCTGGTGCAAGGCTTCAAGCGTTGCCAGTTCTGCCGCACTCGCATGCTCGGCCACTTGCGCTGCGGCATCGGCTTCTAGCAAGGCCATAAGATGAAATACCTCGCGCACATCTTGTTCGTTGACCTCTGTGACATACGCACCGCGACGCATCTTCATCGTCACCAAGCCCTCAGCAGCGAGCACTTTGATCGCTTCTCGCAGTGGCGTGCGGCTGATGCCATATTCGGCAGAAATTTTCAGCTCGTCAATCCAATCGCCAGGCTGCAATTCGTTTTTGAAAATCCGTTGGCGCAGCAGTTCAGCCACTTCTTCATACAAGGCGCGGGGCCTTAAAGTGTCATTCAAGCGATCATGTGAAATAGCAGCATTCATTGAACCCCAGTTTACATGAAACTGAATTCTGAATTCATAATTACGAATTGAAATTCACGTAAAATCAAGGCCATGAGCAAGCAAGACGACACTAAAACTTCCAACCTAGCACCTACTTTGTCGGACTGGCAAAAAGCAGCGACCAAATCTGCGCCGAATGGCGATTTGAATGCATTAAATTGGCAAACGCCCGATGGCATTGCGGTCAAGCCACTTTACACGGCCGATGATGTGAAGGATCTTCCGCATGCCAACACCTTGCCCGGATTCGAGCCCTTCATTCGCGGCCCGCAGGCCACGATGTATGCCGTGCGCCCGTGGACGATTCGGCAGTATGCGGGCTTCTCAACAGCGGAAGACTCCAATGCGTTTTATCGCAAAGCCTTGGCTGCGGGCGGGCAGGGTGTCTCTGTCGCGTTTGATTTGGCCACGCATCGAGGCTACGACTCGGATCATCCGCGGGTTACCGGCGATGTGGGTAAGGCCGGCGTGGCGATTGATTCTGTGGAAGACATGAAGATTTTGTTTGACGGGATTCCGCTGGACAAGGTCAGTGTGTCGATGACGATGAATGGCGCTGTGCTGCCTATTTTGGCGGGCTATATCGTGGCGGCTGAGGAGCAGGGCGTCTCGCAAGCGCAGCTCTCAGGCACGATACAAAACGACATTCTCAAAGAATTCATGGTGCGCAACACCTATATTTATCCGCCCGAGCCTTCGATGAAGATCATCGGCGACATCATTGAATACACGGCGAAGAATATGCCGAAATTCAATTCGATTTCGATCAGCGGTTACCACATGCAAGAAGCCGGCGCGAACCAAGCACTCGAGCTGGCCTTCACGCTGGCCGATGGCAAGGAGTATGTGAAAACGGCGATAGCCAAGGGCATGGATGTGGATGATTTTGCTGGGCGGCTCTCGTTCTTCTGGGGCGTGGGCATGAATTTCTATTTGGAAATTGCAAAAATGCGCGCCGCCCGCTTGCTCTGGACGCGCATCATGAAAGGCTTTAACGCCAAGAGCCCTAAGAGCCTGATGCTGCGCACCCACTCGCAAACTTCGGGCTGGAGCCTCACTGAGCAAGACCCGTACAACAACATCGTGCGCACCACGATTGAGGCGATGGCTGCCGTATTCGGCGGCACGCAATCGCTGCACACCAATTCGTTTGACGAAGCCATTGCACTGCCCACTGAGTTTTCATCGCGCATCGCGCGCAACACGCAGCTCATCATTCAAGAGGAAACGCATATCGGCGCAGTGGTCGATCCGTGGGCGGGCAGCTACATGATGGAAACGCTAACCCAGCAAATGGCCGATGCGGCTTGGAAGATCATCGAAGAAGTTGATGCGATGGGCGGCATGACGCGCGCTGTCGATTCTGGTTGGGCGAAGCTGAAAATTGAAGCGGCTGCGGCGGAGAAACAAGCGCGGATTGATTCAGGCAAAGACGTGATCGTCGGCGTGAATAAATACAAGCTCGCGCAAGAAGATGCGATTGAAACGCGAAGCATTGACAACGTGGCTGTGCGTGAGCAGCAAATTGCTAGATTGCAAAATATTAAGCAAAATCGCGATGTAGCCGGCGTAAATGCTGCGTTATTTGCTATTGCTTCTATAGCAGAGAGCGGCGAAGGTAATTTGCTTGCAGCTTGTGTCAACGCCATGCGTTTGCGCGCAACTGTTGGTGAAGTGTCTGATGCCATGGAAAAAGTCTTTGGCCGCCATCGGGCCGATACGCAAAAGGTAACTGGTGTGTACGCAGCTGCTTATGACTCTGCTGAAGGTTGGGACAAACTCAAATCTGAGATTGCCGAATTCGGCGAAGCGCAAGGCCGCCGCCCACGCGTGATGATCTCAAAATTAGGGCAAGACGGCCATGATCGTGGCGCGAAAGTTGTGGCCACAGCCTATGCCGATTTGGGCTTTGATGTGGACATGGGGCCGCTGTTTCAAACGCCCGAAGAATGCGCCCGCCAAGCCATTGAAAACGATGTGCATGCAGTGGGCGTCTCGACACTCGCAGCTGGCCACAAAACCTTGGTGCCCGCCATCATTGCGGAATTGAAGAAGCAAGGCGCAGAC
>JANMFP010000329.1:0-21420 GCA_031378135.1 Variovorax sp.
CCGAAATACTCCATGCCATCGTGATGGTCGCCTGAGCGCTTGTCAAAATCGGTGTCTGTGCCATCGTTTTTGTAGGCTGGGGTGCTGGCAAACAAAGGGTCGCCCAGCGCGACAACGACGTTCTGGCTGTAGCCGGTCGGAATCGTGACGACATCGCTGACATTTTTCGCAACCGCATTGAAGCTCAGTTTGTCTAAGCGTGTGCTCGCTACAGGTGCTGGCGCAGTTGGCGCAGCTGATGTAGACGGTGCATCAGAGCCGCCACCACCGCATGCGGCCAAACCAAAGCTGGCCAGCACCGCACCTCCGGCTGATGCTGCACCGCCGCGCAACATACCGCGGCGGTCTATACGTTGTTGCACGATGTCGGCAAAGCGTGGATTGTTGCTGTTGTTGCTGTCTTCATCGTGAGCCGTCATATCTAAAGCTGATGATTTCATTGGCATAGATTTCTCCAAATAATGGGTGTCGAACAAAATAGTTTCAACTGCGCTAGTGTGTAAAAACTTGATGACTTCTTCATGGCAAATTGATGAAGATTTCGTGAATGAAAAAAGCCTCGACCCTGTGCGGGGCCGAGGCTTGAAGATCTAAGTACTGGGTTGCTTTTGTTCAAGCGCAAACGAGATTTAAGTCCCCACCACGCCTGAGTCTTTGCGGCGGATTGCTACCGTGGCAGAGCGCGGGCGGCTGTTGAAAGGCCAGCTTGAAACTTTGGTGACCGCATCTGGATCGCTCTTCTCGCTGGGGCTCTCGCCAGGGTGTTGAATGTTGACGAACATGGTTTTTCCATCGGGTGTTTGCGTGGCGCCTGTGATCTCACAACCTGCGGGGCCGGTGAGGAAGCGGCGGATTTCGCCGGTATTCACATCAGCGGCGAGCATCATGTTGTTGCCCATGTTGACGAGATCGCCTTTGCCCATATTGGATGTGCTCATGTCGGTTTGAATCCAGAGCACGCCGCGTGAATCCGTCCAGAGGCCATCGGGGCAGGAGAACATATCGCCTTTGATATTGCCTCGCGCATCGGCACGCTCTAGCTTCGGATCGCCTGCCATCACAAAGTGATTCCAGCGGAAGGTGTCACCATCGAAATCGCCGGTGTCTTTCCAGCGGATGATGTTGCCTTGCGTGTTGTTGGCGCGCGGGTTGATCGCATCGACGGCAGGGCGGTTAGCGCCGCCGCGATCTGAGTTGTTGGTGAGCGTGCAATAGACCCAGCCGGCTTTGTCGATATCGATCCATTCGGGGCGATCCATCTTGGTGGCACCGAGCAGGTCAGAGGCTTGGCGTGTTTTGATAACGACTTCGCCTTGGTCTTTGAAACCATTGGCAGCGTTGAGCTTGCCAATGCCGTGAATGAGTGGCAGCCATTCGCCAGTGCCATCGGCATTGAATTTAGCGACATACAAAATACCGTCGTCAAGCAAATTGCGGTTGACTTGCGCAGCGGTTTGCGTGGCTGTGGCTGGACGAATTTTGTTTTGGCTGACGAATTTGTAGATGTATTCAAAGCGAGCATCTTCACCGGAGTAGACCACGGCATAGCCATCTTTCGTCACTGCTACAGTCGCGCCTTCGTGCGCTGCGCGGCCCATGGCCGTGCGCTTGATCGGCGTGCTCGTGGGGTCCATCGGATCGATTTCAACAATCCAGCCGAAACGGTTGGGCTCATTCGGATTTTTCACCGCATCAAAGCGCTCGTCATGCTCATGCCAGCGGTAGCCCCAGCCACTCTTGCGCATGCCCCAACGGCGCTCGTGAGCGGAGAGCGTGTCGCCGCCGCTGAAGTAGCCGATGAAGTTTTCTTCGCAGGTGAGGTACGTGCCCCAGGGCGTGATGCCGCTGCCGCAGTTGTTGAGCGTGCCCAGGGCGCGCGTGCCAGCTGCATCTGCCGCAGTCTTCATCATGGCGTGGCCAGCAGCGGGGCCTGCAATCGTCATGGGTGTGTTGCCTGTGAAGCGGCGAGCAAAGCGTGAAGGGCGAATCACTTCCCAAGTGCCAGCCGTCTCGCGCACTTCAATCACGCTCACGCCATGCGCAGCTTGCGCCTTTTTAACCTTCTCTGCACTCCAAGTTTTCATGCCGTCGGTATGCAGCAAGCCATCGTCGGTGTATTCGTGGTTCATCACGAGCAGGCCGTTTTTGTTGCGCGCTTCGCCTTGGCCAAGCGGATAAAAGTGAATGCCATCATGGTGCATACCGATTTGCGCCTCTTGCTCGGCGGCGGTGTTGCTCGCATCAGCTTTAAAAGCGGGCATGTTGCCAGCGATACCAATCGGATCGCCCCAAGGCGCCATCACCTGCGCCGCATAACCTTCTGGCACGGTGATGCCATCTTTGACGGAGATCGGCACGCTTTTGAAGCCGACGAGTGGGCCACTACCCGACTGCGCCATACCGCCCGTAGCGCAACCTGCCAAGCCACCAAAAATACCACCTGCTGCCAAGCCCAATCCACCGCGCAGCATCATGCGGCGTGCGGGATCTGATACCTGGTGAATCGTGGGGTTAGAAGACGTATTGGAGTCTTCCATCTGAGAGAAATCTTTAGCCATTTTGTGCTCCAAGCAAATAAAAAATCTATGAAGTTAAACAATCAACAACGTGTGAATGATGGTGCTTTTGTGTGTCAAGGATGTGGCTGTTTGATGAATAATTGATGACAGTCACAAAGCAAACAAGCTGCCGAAGCAGCTTGTTTGTGGTGCGGCGTGAAATCGATCAATGCATCGTTCAATACTGCAAGTTCAGTTGAAACACGGCAGTTGTTCCGCTGGTCTCGTTGGAGACGATGAGGAGCGGTTTGCCATTAGGCGAATCGGCTGCTTTGATGATGAGCAAGCCTTCAGGTCCGCGATCTCCGGCGGCTGTTGTGCCTGTCGCTCCGGTGCGCGTGTTCAGATAGGTGACATAAACAGGCGCTGCTGGGTTGCTCACGTCATACACCATCACGCCGCCTACGCGCTCTAGGCCAACAAAGGCAAAGGTCTTGGTGCCAAATTTGGCCGTGACGACGCTTTCTGGCTCTGGGCCTTTCGCAGGGCTGCGGTTGTCGAAAGTGTTGTTGTCGTTGCTGGCATTGAAGGTGATGGTGGGGTTGAGTAGCGCTGTGCGCTGCTCAAACTGATCGCCCGAATCCCAGACCAAGCCCAAGTTATCTGCATCCCAGATCGTGAATGAGCGCGCACCAAAAGCGACGAGTTCGTTGCATTGGCCAGCGGCATTTTTTCCAGTGCGGTTACTGCCTGCGAAGGCGTCGATGCGCAAGCGACCCAGGTTACTGTCCAAGCCCAAGGTGGCGGTGAGCGTGCCATAGACGCTGCTGTCAAAACCGCTGGTGCAGAAGTCTTTCACGCGCGGATCGTCTCGGCTCACGGTGGTGGTTGCGCCTACGGTTGTGACGCCCACATACTCACGTGCATCGCCTTCATTGGCGGTGGCCAGATAGGTGCGTGTGCCGATGCGAAAAGAGGTGATGCCATCGGGCATGTACATGCTTTTTAGGGGATAGTTGCTGATCTTGATCGTGGGCGTGCCTGTATTGGTGTTCGTGCCGCCATCTTCATCGCTCACATCTAAGCCGTTGCCGGGCAGGCTGTTGTCTTTCAAGCCGAGAGCACGGATGCTGGTGATGGTTTTGCTGGCGATATCAAGCACGGCAATCGCATTGTTTTCTTGTAGGGTGATCCAAGCGGTGCGGTTGTCGTCAGAAATGGTGATGTATTCTGGCTCTAAGTCCTGCGCTACGGTGGTGGTGCCGATGCCGGGTAGGCGAACGCCTTGTGCGCGTAGGGCTGCAGCTTGGGCGTTGAACGATGTGAAATCAGCCGTGGAGACGGTCATTTGCAATGTACTGGCTGCGGGCGAAAGGCTGGCAATTTCAATCACACTCACCGAGCCCTCTGGATCAACAGAAGTTGCTTGCCCGTAGCTGTTGGGTTCACCTTCATTGGCCACGAGCAGGAAACGGCCGTTGGGCGAGAAGGTCAGCATGTCGGGCAATGCACCGACAGTGCGTGTGCCGAGCACGGTCAAATCACTGGCGCGCACGAAAGCGACCAGGCCAGCGTCCGTCTTGGTGGCAGCTTCAACCGCGAGGGCAACGATGCCGTTGTAAACAGCAACGCTATTGATGCCGCCCAAGCCTGCGCCAAATTGAGATGTGGTGAGCGAGCCCACTAAGCTGACAGAGAGTGTGGCTGATGCGCCTGCGCCTGCACTGACAAGTCCCAGTACATCTACAGAGCTTTGCGCACCGTTGATCACAAACAAGCGGCGGCTGAGCGGATCAAAACCAGAAATTTCAGCAGCACCTAGGCCACCAGCGTGAGTAAAGCCAGCGATTTTTTCCATGCTGAGCGTGGAGGGCGTGGGCTCGTTGGTGCCCGGCGTTATCCCAGCTGCGGGCGGTATCGTGGTTAAGGCAGGCGCAGTGGTGTCGTCAGAGCCGCCGCCGCAAGCGGTGAGTAAAAATATAGAGGCTGTCATTGCAGCAATTGCAGCCATGCAAAAACCGCTGCTGCGCTGTGCCAACAAACGCAGCTTTAAATTCAAATCAAATGCCATGTCAAATGCTCCGGGCTGCACCATGCGCCACTGGCAACTATTAGACACAGATGACGTGTCAAAGGCATGACAGTCATATGACGTTTGTGTGACGCACCGCGCATTTCCAAATATTTATAAAGAGCTTATTAAAGATTCTATATTTCGATTATCATAGAAATATGAAAGTAAATAAAAAACGCCAAACTGATCGCGTTTCAGAAGCAAATGCGGTGAAGGCCTTGGCCGCGCTCGCGCATGCTCAGCGACTACGTGTGTTCCGTGCGCTGGTGCAAGCGGGGGCTGCTGGGCTCACGCCGGGCGTGCTCGCGGCCATGCTGGACACCCCGGCATCGAGTTTGTCGTTTCATCTCAAGGAGCTGGTGAATGCCGGGCTGGCTCAGTTCGAGCAGCAAGGTCGGAGTTTGATTTATCGCGCTGATTTTTCGCGTATGAATGGTTTGCTTGGCTTTTTGAGCGAGAACTGCTGCGCAGCTGACCCTGATGGCGCGGGATGCTGCTGATGAAAATGCTATTGATTAAATAGCAGTACATGTATATTTTATGCCGGCTACCGGCTTATTTGGCTTAAAAAACGAAAGGTAATTCCGATGAAACGCTTCCATGTTCACATTTCCGTCGATTCGATTGACGCATCGGTCAAGTTCTACAACACGCTCTTCGGCCAAGCGGCCAGTGTGCAAAAAAGCGATTACGCCAAATGGATGCTGGATGACCCGCGCATCAATTTCGCCATCTCGCAGCGCGGCGCGAAAGCGGGGCTTGATCATTTGGGGCTACAACTTGACAGCCAGGATGACCTGCACGCCATGACGGCGCAGCTGAGTAGCGCTGGCTTGGCTGTGGCTGATGAGGGAGAGACTACTTGCTGCTACGCCAAGAGCGACAAAGGCTGGGTGCATGATCCACAAGGCATTGCTTGGGAGAGCTTTGTGACGATGGGCGAGGCCACCACGTATGGCGTAGAAAACACGTCAGCCGCCCCAGATGCTGCCAGCGCCTGTTGCGCACCCGCCGTCAAACCCAAAGTCTCCTTGCGTGACATTGCTGTAAGACCAGCGGCCAGTTGCGGCACACCTACAAACAGTGCATCCAGTTGCTGCTGAGAAGTGTCATTACTATCAATTCAGTAGCGCTATGCGCATATTTTATGCCGGCTAGATGCCGATTTCTTCTCAAAAAGGCTTGATCATGACCATTTCATCACCGCTCAACGTTCTCTTCCTGTGTACCCATAACTCAGCCCGCAGCATTTTGGCCGAAGTGTTGCTTAATTCAATAGGAAAAGGTCGTTTCAAAGCCTATTCCGCCGGCAGTAGCCCGCGTGAGGGTGGCAGCCCGAATGCGATTGGCCTACAAGTGCTGCGCGAGCATGGTTTTGACACCAGCGGCTTGCGCAGTAAAACTTGGGATGAGTTTGCTGGGGCTGATGCGCCGAAGATGGATTTAATCATCACCGTTTGCGACAACGCGGCGGGCGAGGTCTGCCCATACTGGCCGGGCAATCCAGCCAGCGCACACTGGGGCTACCCCGATCCGAGCGCAGGCGAGGGCAGCGATGCAGACAAGAAAGAGGCCTTCCGCCAAACCCTGCACGCCATGCGCCGCCGTATGGAACTGCTGGTGAATTTGCCCGACGCGAAACTCGCCAAACTGAGCTTGCAGCAAAGCGCCAAGGAATTGGCCAGCGCATGAAGACGCATTCCCTCAAGCAACAAGTTTTCGCAGAATTCATCGGCACTGCCGCATTGCTGTGCGTCGTGATCGGCTCGGGCATCATGGCGCAGCAGCTCTCAGGCGGCAACATAGCGGTGGCGTTGCTGGCGAACACGTTGGCGACGGTGTTTGCGCTGTATGTATTGATCGAAACACTCGGGCCGATCAGCGGGGCACATTTCAATCCGCTGGTGACGATTTGGGCCGTATTTTTTGATCGAAATCGACCAGTAGCCGGCATAGAATCTGCGCAGAGTGCTCCTCTTTTTATAGCGATTGCATTCATCGCGGCGCAGCTGGCAGGCGCAATCTGTGGCGCGTGGTTGGCGCATGCCATGTTTGAGTTGCCTATTTTGCAAACGAGCAGCAAGTTGCGCGGTGGATGGGATGCGGCGAGCCAATTTGTGGGTTGGGGGCAATGGATCGCTGAAGCCGTGGCCACTGCGGGCTTGCTCTTTGTCATCATCCGCAGCGGCGCAGCGCATGTCAACGCAAAAGCCAGTGCCTTGGTGGCTTGCTATATCGGCGCGGCTTATTGGTTTACTGCAAGCACGAGCTTTGCGAATCCTGCCGCTGTGCTCGGCCGCATGCTGAGCGATTCATTCGCAGGCATCGCGCCGGCGAGTGCGTTGGGGTTTGTGGCCGCGCAGTGCGTTGGAGCGGTGCTGGGCCTACTGCTGGCACGCTGCCTGCGCTGATTTATCCAAGGCAGCGCAGCGGCAGATATTGTTTGTCAATGTCTGTGCGATTGGTGCCGAGCACTTTCATGCCCTGCGGCTCCTTGGCAAAACCACAGACCCATGCCATCGGCACCAGCGGTGTGTCTTCAACCACGGCGGGGCGCAGGCTCAATGTTTTGCCGCGCAAGCTGCCGTTGGCTTGATTGCCAAATTGCATGTGAATCACACCGTCTTCAAGGCGCACACTTTGAACCAAATTGCTCACGATTTTGCCCTGCTCGGGTAGGGCGAGCGCCGCATTGTCGGCGGGTAGCTTGCTGGTGGATTTCCAATAGGCTTCGACGGGTGCTGATACTATTTTTGCCAAGGGCAGCGCATCCACAATTTGCTCTTTGACGAGTTTGTCGAGAAAGCTAGGCACGGCCAGCAACGCAAGAATAGCGATGACGGCAAGCACCGTCATCAACTCAATCAGACTAAAGCCAGAGGCTGATCTGATGCGCAGTTGAACCATGCGAAGCTTGCACATCAAGCCAAGGCCTTCACAACTGCATCGCCCATTTGCACGGTGTTGACCTTGGTGCATCCGTCGCTGTAGATATCTCCCGTGCGCAGGCCTTGCGCGAGAACTTTCTTCACAGCATTTTCAATGCGCTCGGCGGCTTCTTCCTGATTGAGCGAGAAGCGCAGCATCATCGCAGCGCTCAAAATCGTGGCCAGCGGATTGGCAATGCCTTTGCCTGCAATATCCGGCGCGCTGCCGTGGCTTGGCTCATAGAGGCCGCGATTGTCTTTGTTCAAACTGGCCGAGGGCAGCATGCCGATTGAGCCCGTGAGCATGCTCGCTTCGTCGCTCAAAATATCGCCAAACATATTGCCGGTCACGATCACGTCAAACGCTTTGGGCGCTTTGACGAGCTGCATCGCGGCGTTGTCCACATACATGTGATCGAGCGCGACCTCTGGGTATTGCTTGCCCACTTCGGTGACCACATCTTTCCAAAGCTGGAAGGTTTCCAGCACATTGGATTTATCGACGCTGGTGACTTTATTGTTGCGCTTGCGTGCAGCTTGGAAGGCCACATGCGCGATGCGCTCGATCTCGGGCACGCTGTAGCGCATGGTGTCAAACGCCTCTTGTGCGCCGGGAAAGTGCCCATCGATGGCAACTCTGCGGCCACGCGGTTGGCCGAAGTAAATATCGCCAGTGAGCTCGCGGATGATGAGAATGTCCAGGCCTGAAATCAGCTCAGGCTTCAAGCTCGATGCGCTCACAAGTTGCTCATAGCAAATCGCGGGGCGGAAGTTGGCAAACAGGCCAAGGTTTTTACGCAATCCTAAAATTGCTTGCTCAGGGCGCAGCGGGCGATCGAGCTTGTCGTATTTCCAATCGCCCACTGCGCCGAAGAGCACGGCATCGGCTTCCTTGGCAAGCTTCAAAGTGGATTCAGGCAGCGGATGCCCATGCGCTTCATACGCTGCTCCGCCCACCAAGGCAGACTCCATTTCAAACTTCAAATCCAGTGCCTTGAGCACTTTGACGGCTTCAGCAACGATTTCTGTGCCAATACCATCACCTGGTAGGACTGCAATTTTCATGATTTATTCACTATCAAAATAAGAGCACTTCACGCAGTTTATATGCCGGCTAGATGCTTAAAAGGCTTAAAAATATGAAATTTATACGACTGTGGAGGCCAGCCAAGGCTTGGTGGCCAAGCGCTCGGCTTCAAAAGCTTTGATTTTGTCGCTTTGGCGGAGCGTGAGGCCAATGTCGTCAAAGCCGTTGAGCAAACAGTATTTGCGAAAAGCATTGACTTCAAACGGCAAATCGCCGAGCTGCGAGCCTTGCACGACTTGGCGCTCCAGATCAATTGTGAGCTTGAAGCCGGGGAAGGCTGCGGTCTCGTCGAAGAGTTTGGCCACAGTGGCTTCGGGGAGCACGATAGGCAGCAGCCCGTTTTTAAAGCAGTTGTTGAAAAAGATATCAGCGTAGCTTGGCGCAATCAAGGCGCGGAAGCCGTATTGTTCAATCGCCCAAGGCGCATGCTCACGGCTGGAGCCGCAGCCGAAGTTTTTGCGGGCTAATAAGACGCTCGCGCCTTGGTAACGTGATTGATTGAGCACGAAGTTGGGGTTGATCTTGCGATCCGCCAACTTGGAATACGGCTCGCCTGTGTCGAGAAATCGCTCGGCATCAAACAAGTTATCGCCGAAGCCACTCTTGCTGATGCGCTTCAAAAATTGCTTGGGAATGATCGCGTCGGTATCGACGTTTTCACGGTCAATCGGGGCAGCGAGGCCTTGGTGAATGGTGAATTTGTTCATGATCTTAAGTTTTTTGATACCGGACGCAGAAGATGCAGAGGTTACGCAGAAGGAATACCAAAAGAGAAATTCAAAAGTAAGTAATCAAGTGTGAAATTCAATTTTCATTTTGCATTTTTTCTTCTGTCTTTTCTGCGTCTTCTGCGTCCGGAAGTTGGTATTTGGGTTTTTCTTTGAATGAAAAGATATCAAGCAAAGCGCCGAATATCGACGAAGTGCCCGTGCACAGCCGCAGCAGCGGCCATCGCGGGCGAGACCAGATGTGTGCGGCCGCCTGCGCCTTGGCGGCCCTCGAAGTTGCGGTTCGATGTAGAGGCGCAGCGCTCGCCGGGTTCCAAGCGATCGGCGTTCATCGCCAGGCACATGCTGCAGCCGGGCTCGCGCCATTCGAAGCCGGCAGCTTTAAAAATCTCATGCAAGCCTTCGCGTTCGGCTTGCGCTTTGACCAAGCCTGAGCCGGGCACGACCATGGCGAGCTTCACATTCTTGGCCACTTTTTGGCCCAGGCGCTTGACCGTCGCCGCAGCTTCGCGCATGTCTTCGATGCGGCTGTTGGTGCACGAGCCGATGAAGACTTTATCGATGGTGATGTCGGTCAGCGCCTTGTTGGGCTCCAAGCCCATGTAGGCGAGGGCGCGTTCGATGTCTTTGCGCTTGGTGGCGTCGCGTTCTTTGTCAGGATCGGGCACTCTGCCCTCCACGCCGAGCACCATTTCTGGCGACGTGCCCCAAGTGACTTGCGGCTGGATTTGCGCGGCATCGAGCGTGACCGTGGTATCGAACACCGCATCGGCATCACTGACCAGCGTTTTCCAGTACTGAATGGCTTGTTGCATCACCACGCCTGTGGGCGACATCGGGCGGCCTTGCACATAATCAATCGTCTTCTCATCCACGGCCACGAGACCCGCGCGTGCACCGGCTTCAATCGCCATGTTGCAAACCGTCATGCGGCCTTCCATGGTCATGCTGCGGAACACGCTGCCGCCAAATTCAATGCAATGGCCATTGCCGCCGGCTGTGCCGATTTTGCCGATGATGGCGAGTGCGACGTCTTTGGGTGTGACGCCTTTTTGAAGCGCGCCATCCACCTTCACGAGCATGTTTTTCATCTTCTTTTGCTGCAAGGTATTCGTGGCCAGCACATGCTCCACCTCACTCGTGCCGATGCCATGCGCGAGCGCACCGAATGCGCCGTGTGTGCTGGTGTGCGAGTCGCCGCAAACCACCGTCATGCCCGGCAGCGTGGCGCCTTGCTCAGGGCCCATGACGTGGACGATACCTTGGCCTTTAGAGAGGAACGGGTGATAGGCGGCTGCGCCGAACTCTTTGATGTTGGCATCCAGCGTGATGATCTGCTCTTTACTCACCAAATCAGCAATGCCGTCGTAGCCCAACTCCCAGCCCGTGGTGGGCGTGTTGTGATCTGCCGTGGCCACAATGGAGGAGACGCGCCAGACTTTGCGATGGGTTTGACGCAGCCCTTCAAAGGCTTGCGGACTGGTGACTTCGTGCACCAAATGGCGGTCAATGTAGAGAATGGCTGTGCCATCATCACCATCTTCGGTGTGGACGACATGCTCATCCCAAATCTTGTCATACAGAGTACGTGGCATTTCAGAGTCCTTTAAAAACGGATTTTAAGATTTCAAAAGTAAGTGATCAACAAGCAGTTTTGCAGGCGCAGGCAGCGTTAAAAAATCGCGCGCCACAATCAGCAAATCGCGCAGCGCCCAAGCATCCGTGAGTGGCACAGCCACCAAATCGCCCACCGAGCCAACGAGCTCAAACGCACGATCCGGCATCACACCCACGCCCAAGCCGTTGTCAATCATGCGGCACATCGCGTCCAGCGAAGTCACCTGTATTCGCAATTGCAATTGCTTGCCGATATCAGCCGCCGCGCGGCGCTGAGCGAGATACAAGGCGCTGTTGCTGTGCAAGCCCACATGATCAAAATCAAGCGACTCGACAAAATCAATTTGCTTCCTGCGCGAGAGCGCATGGCGCTTCGGGCAGACGAGCACCAAGCGGTCTTGCCGATAGCGCTGTTGCTGCAATCCACGCAAATCCGCTTGCGGATTGCAAATGCCAAAATCTGCTGCGCCATCGTGCACGGCGCGAATAATGTCGCTGCTTAAGTGCTCTTGCAGATCAATTTTGATTTTGGAATGCTTTTTGGCAAACGCGCCAATGTCTTCCGGCAAAAATTCCACAATCGCAGAAATATTCGCATGAATGCGCACATGGCCCTTGATGCCCTCGGCGTATTCCGCGAGATCGCCTTGCATGCGATCTAAGCTGAGCAACACCGAGCGCGCATGATGCAAAAACGCTTCGCCCGCAGGTGTTGGGTTCACGCCGCGTGCATGGCGGTAGAGCAGGGCTGTGCCAGCAGCCGCTTCTAAGTCAGACAAACGCTTGCTAACCGCCGATGCTGCAATGAATTCCTTGTCTGCCGCTTTGCCGATGCTGCCGTGCTCGCACACTGCGGCAAACAGCTGCAGTGTGGTCAGATCAAGGCGGCGCGCAAAGCTGCGCTCGGAGGGGTTCATGAATCGAATTCGAGAAATCGTGGTTGGCGATGGTGAAACACAATTTTCTCACGAAGAACGATGCAAGACATCGCGATTCGAGAGGGGTGACTGGTGAATCTGCGGAGTGTCAAGCGATCAAATTTCAGTTTCAATCAAGCTATTCAATTTACGGAGACACCCAATGACAGCCCGAACAACCGCCCGAACGACCGCCTTAGTTTCACGCCGCACCACTTTGCTAGCCGCCCCCGCCATCTTGGCCACCCCTTGGGTGCACGCACAAACCTTCCCCGAGCGCCAGCTCACCATTGTTGTGCCCGCGCCCCCCGGCGGCACGGCCGATATTTCCTCGCGTGCGATTTCTGATCCGCTCGGTAAAGCCTTGGGCCAAGCTGTGGCGGTCGATAACAAAGGCGGTGGCAATGGCGCAGTCGGCGCGCAAGTGGTGATCAACGCCAAGCCTGATGGCCATACTTTGCTCATGGCTTACTCGGGCTTTCACTGCATGAGCCCACATTTGGTGAAGCTCCCCTACGATCCGCTTAAAGATTTGCAGGCCGTGGCGAATGTGTATTCCGCCCCGCAAGTCATGGTGGTGCGCTCGAATTTGGGCATCAAAACAATCCAAGAGCTCATCGCCTATGCCAAGAAAAATCCCGGCAAGCTCAACTATGGCAGCTCGGGCAACGGCAGCGTGCAACACATCGCCACCGAGCTCTTCAAGCAAATCAGCGGCACTTTCATCACGCATATTCCGTATCGCGGCTCAGGCCCCACGATCACGGATTTGCTGGCCAGTCAAATTGATTTGACAGTCACAACTGCGCCTTCTCTCATGCCGCACATCCAAAGCGGCCGCTTCACGCCGCTGGTCTTCGCCGGGCCACGCCGCTTGGCGAGTTTGCCCAATGTGCCTACGGGGGCTGAGGCTGGTTTGAAAGGCTACGAAGTGGATGCGTGGTTTGCGCTTTACACCCATGCCCAAGCCCCCAAAGCTGCTGTGGATCGCATCGCATCAGAAGTACAAAAAATCATGGCCGTGCCAGCCTTCAAAGACCGCGCCAGCAGCTTAGGCGCAGAAGCCAACTTTATCGGCCCGCGCGAGATGATGGCTTATGCCCAAGCGGAATACGACAAATGGGGCAAGGTGATCAAGGCCGCCAAGATCACGGCGGATTGAGGTTTTTTTAAAGCCTTTTGATCACTTCGCCGGCGTATTTATTGAGCTTAGTGCTATCTAATTCATAGTATTTTGCTTGAGGTCGGCCACTGTTGGGCGGTATTCGCAGCCGCTCATGCGCTCGCTCGTCATAAAGTGTGCGACACCCGTCGCACGGTAAACGAGTGACTCTCTCACAAAATCGCAGCCGCGAATACCGCCCAACCGTGGCCTGTTAGCTACTCTGAAAATCTTCGCGCGAAAGGTTCACTACTTTGAGGCTGCTCAGAACACAGAGATTGGAACTCGCCTCGCTATTCGTGGCCTGTGATTGGCGTATGCGGCATGGCCGATTTGTTGGACGCAGGGTCAGGAAACGCCAAGCGTTTCCATGCGTCATTCAAGGCGACGAGTGTCGCCTAGCTCCCGAGGTAAACCATGAGGTCGTGACGCATACGCCAATCACAGGCTTAGAGCACACAAAACTTAGAACGCACAAGGCCTAGTCGCACAATGCCTAGATCACCAACAATCACCCCGAGCAAACAGGACAAGCTTTCTGCCGAGGCACACGTACCTCATTCCATTCCATCGCTCGCCCATCCAGCATCAACAAACGCCCAGCAAGCGATGAGCCGACACCGCTGAGCAATTTCAAAGCTTCTGCGGCTTGCATGCTACCGATGATGCCCACCAGTGGCGCGAAGACGCCCATGGTGGCGCAGCGGGTTTCTTCGAAGGTGGATGCGGGTGGAAAAACGCAGGCATAGCAAGGCGACATGGAAGAGCGCGAATCGAAGACGCTGATTTGGCCGTCGAAGCGGATCGCTGCGCCGCTGACAAGTGGCTTTTTGTATTTCACGCAGGCTGCGTTGACAGCATGCCGCGTGCTGAAGTTGTCGCAGCAATCGAGCACCACATCGGCTTGCACAACCAGCTTGTCGAGCAGCGCGCTATCTGCTCGCTCAGCTATGCAATTGACCTTCACCTCTGGATTGATAGATGCTATTGATTCTCTAGCACTCTGCGCTTTATTCATGCCGGATCTGGCCATATTGTGGGCGATTTGCCGCTGTAGATTCGTCATATCCACCACGTCGTTATCGACGATGGTGATTTGCCCGATGCCTGCTGAGCCGAGGTACAGTGCGACTGGAGAGCCCAAACCGCCAGCGCCGATAACGAGCGCGTGGCTGGCAAGAAATTTCTCTTGGCCTTCGATGCCGATATCGTCTAGCAAGATATGGCGTGAGTAACGCAGGAGTTGGTTGTCGTTCATGCTGATTCCTTTTCTACATCATTCCTATACGTCGTTGCTGCTCCTAGCCTTCGCTATAGCACTGTCTTCGTCGCCGCGCCTAGTCTAGAAATGATTGAGAAAAGGAATGACATCATAAAAAGAAAAAGCCCGGTGAGCGGTAAGCTCAGCGGGCTTTGATTCATTGACTAAAAAATCACTGCTCTTTCGGCGCATCCTTGCGTGCCGTGAGCGTTTTGCTCGCCATCACTTCGCGGCCCTTGAGCTGGTTGATGGCTTGCGTGAGCTGAAAATCTTTGTCTGTTCCAAACTCTGGCAGGCGGCGTTCGGCTTCGGGCTTTTTGTTGAATTCTTCCAAGCGTTTGCGAGCTTCTTCGCGAGCAGTCTCGCGCTCTTTTTCCAGCTCTTTTTGCTTGGCTAAATAGGCGGGGTCGTTAGATTGCTCGAGGTGTTTCGTGAGATCTGCTTCGCGGGTGCGAAGCGCGGCAAACATATTGCCTTCGGCCGTTTCATCGACCATGATGTCGGGCACGATACCTTTGGCTTGGATGGAATTGCCTTTGGGTGTGTAGTAGCGGCTGGTGGTGAGCTTGAGGCCGGTATCGGGGCCAAGAGGGCGAATCACTTGTACGCTGCCTTTGCCGAAAGTTTGGCTGCCCATGATCTTGGCGCGGCTGTAATCTTGCAGCGCGCCAGCCACGATCTCGCTGGCTGATGCTGAGCCTTCATTCACGAGCACGACGAGGGGTAAGGTTTTGTAGATGCTTCTGGTGCTGTCGGTCATACGCTTGATCGGATCTGCGCTGCCACGGCGATAAAACTCGGGCGAGGCTTTGTAGGTGAATTTGCTGTCGGCCAATTGGCCGTTGGTAGAAACCACCGTGACATTTTCTGGCAAGAAGGCCGCTGATATCGCCACCGCTGCATCGAGCAAGCCACCGGGATCGTTGCGCAAATCGAGCACGAGGCCTTTGAGGTTGTTGTCGGCTTTGTAAATTTCTTCTAGCTTGCGCGCGAAATCTTCTGTGGTGCGCTCTTGGAATTGGCTCACACGCAGCCATGCATAGCCTGGCTCGATATTTTTGCTGCGCACGGATTGCGTGCGGATCTCTTCGCGAGTGATCGTGACGCTGAAAGAGCGGTTGTTTTCATCGCGGCGCAAAATCGTGAGAATGACTTTGGTGTTGGGCTCGCCGCGCATGCGCTTGACGGCTTCATTCAGTGACAGGCCTTTGACGGCGGTATCGTCAATCTTGGTGATCAAATCATTGGGCTTGAGGCCTGCGCGAAACGCTGGTGAGCCCTCGATGGGCGAGACGACTTTCACGAAGCCTTCTTCCTGAGCGATTTCGATGCCTACGCCTACAAAGCGGCCGCTGGTGCCTTCGCGGAATTCCTTGAAGGATTTTTTGTCGAAATACTGGCTGTGGGGATCCAAGCTCGTGACCATGCCGTTGATGGCTTCGGTGATGAGTTTTTTCTCATCAACGGGTTCGACGTAATCTGTTTTGATCATGCCAAATACTGCGGCCAATTGCTGCAGCTCTTCGAGCGGCAAAGGCGCCAGAGCACGTTGCGCGACCGATTGCACAGAAATCGTGGTGAGCGCGCCGGCCACCACGCCCATGGAAAGCCAGCCTGCGATCTTGAGTTTTGCGTTCATGACGGTATTTGCCTGTCAACTGCTGATGGCCGAAATAGGCCATTATCTGAGAAGAAATATACACCTTGGAGGGGCAAAAACCCAGCCAGTTCCTGTAATTCTTGGTGCGTCGCGGTGTCTTTACGATTTCCCCTGAGCCGCTACAGAAGCTGCCGCCTTGGCTGCGGCTTCGGCATCGCCCAAATAATAGTGCTTGATCGGTTTCAAATTCGCATCCAGCTCGTAGACCAAGGGAATGCCATTGGGAATGTTGAGGTTGACAATCGCCTCGTCGGAGATGCCATCTAAATGCTTGATGAGCGCACGGATGGAGTTGCCATGCGCGGCAATCACGATGCGTTTGCCAGCTTTGATCGCACTCTCGCAGGATTCTTGCCAAAACGGGATCACGCGATCAACGGTATCTTTCAGGCATTCGGTCAGCGGAATCTGCTGGGCTTGAAGCTTGGCGTAGCGAATATCGCCCCTCTCGCTGCGCGAATCGCTGGGCTCTAGTGCAGGCGGCGGTGTGTCGTAACTTCTGCGCCAAATCAGCACTTGTTCGTCGCCAAATTTTTTAGCCGTCTCGCCTTTGTTGAGGCCTTGCAACGCGCCATAGTGGCGCTCGTTCAAGCGCCAGTGTTTCATCACCGGCAGCCAAGTGCGATCCATCTCGTCGAGAGCGAGCCAGAGCGTGCGGATGGCTCGTTTTAAGACGCTGGTGTAGGCCACATCGAATTCATAGCCCGCTTCCTTAAGGAGCTTACCGGCTTGTTTGGCTTGGGCTATGCCGGTATCGGTCAGGTCTACATCCGTCCAGCCTGTGAAGCGGTTTTCTAAATTCCAAGTGGATTCGCCGTGGCGGATGAGGACAATTTTGTACATGTTATTCCCTGCTGCATCAGTGTTCAAAGAGCGCCTTCAGATGGTGCCATGCCACTCATTCTAAAATAGTGGTTTAGTTTTTGTGATGAATTGGGTTTGAGATGACGTTTTTGATAGAAAACTGGGTGTTGTTTATGGTGGCTTTTGGTTCGGGCGCGATGCTTTTGTGGCCTGCTATCAAAGGCGGTTCGCTGGGCGGTGGTGGCAGCTTAAATGCCAATGGCGCTGTGAATTTGATGAACCGCGAAAAGGCGGTGGTGGTTGATGTAAGCGATGCTGCTGAATTCGCCAGCGGCCATATCGTGGGCTCAAAAAATCTGCCTGCTTCTGATTTTGAAGCCAAGCTGGAAGGCGCTGTGAAAAACAAAACGCTGCCTTTGATTTTGGTGTGCACGAGCGGCGCGCGCGCTGCTCGGCATGTATCCACCGCTAAAAAGCTCGGCTATAGCAATGCGCAGGCGATGGCGGGCGGGCTGAAAGCTTGGCGCGAGGCGGGCTTGCCGCTTGAAAAAACTTGAGTTGTCTTGAGCTCTTTATCCTGAGCTTTTATCCTGAGCTTTTATCCTGAGCTCCAGTCTTGAATTTGATTGTTGAAAGTAGATTGCTATGCAAGCCGTGAAGATGTACACCACCGCTGTCTGCCCTTATTGCGTCCGCGCCAAACAGGTGCTCAAGGCCAAAGGTGTTGAAAAGATTGAAGAGATTCGCATCGATACCGATCCTGCTGCGCGCGATCACATGATGCAGATCACGGGGCGGCGCACCGTGCCGCAAATCTTCATTGGCGACACGCATGTAGGCGGCTGCGATGATTTGCTGGCCCTCGATGGCAAGGGCGGCTTGATTGTGCTTTTGCAAGCAGCTTAAAGGCTAAGTAAGCGCTTCAACTGCTCTGCGATAATCACCTCATGCCCGCTGAAGTGACTCACTTGGCGGGCTTTGTTTTGTAGTTTGTTCTGTATTAACCTCCTCGAAAGATTGAACCATGGCTGAGAATCAAGTCACCGATGTCCAAGGCGCACCTGTTGCTGTTGCAGCTGACGATGCACCTGTTTTCCAAATTCAGCGCATCTATTTGAAAGATCTCTCGTTGGAGCAGCCGAATTCGCCCACGATTCTGCTGGAGCAGCAGCAGCCTGCCGTGGACATTCAGCTTGGCGTAGAAGCTCAGCCGGCAGCGCAAGGCGTGTATGAGGTGTGTGTGACGGCCACTGTGACGACAAAAATAGAAGACCGCACGGTGTTTTTGGTGGAAGCCAAGCAAGCCGGTATTTTTGAGATTCGCAATCTGCCGCAAGATCAGATGAGCCCGGTGCTCGGCATTGCCTGCCCGCAAATCGTGTATCCCTACTTGCGCGCAAGTGTGGCCGATATCGTGACTCGCGCAGGTTTTCCACCCGTGCATTTGGCTGAGATCAACTTTCAAGCGATGTACGAGGCTCAGCAAGCACAGCAAGCTGAACCAGCGAAGGAATAACAGTTTTTTAGCTGATTTTTAGATGCTTTTGGTGCTTTAGCCGGCATAGAATATGCGCGGAATGCTATGAAAATAATAGTGATTGGCGCAGGCGCATGGGGCACGGCACTGGCTGCAAGTGCAGCCCTCTCGCATGATGTGAGCTTGCTGGCGCGCGATGCGCAGCAGGCCGCGCAGATGCAGCAGACGCGGATTAACAGCCGTTATCTGCCCGATGTCGCCTTGCCATCTTCATTGCGCATTTTGCAGGGCAACAGCAGCCATGCGGCCGCCATGCCCGCAGATGTGTATGTGATCGCCACGCCCATGGCGGGCTTGGCACAGAGCCTGCAAGACTTGTCTCACATCTCTGCGCCTGTCGTGTGGCTTTGCAAGGGCTTCGATGAAAACGGGCAACTGGCGCATGAAATCGCTGCGCAATGCACGGCCGCGAGCACTCCATATTCAGTCCATCGCCAGCTCGGCGTGCTCAGTGGCCCCAGCTTCGCGCTTGAGGTGGCCAGAGGCCAGCCTACGGCTTTGGTGGCGGCTAGCCTGCAAAGCGCAGTGAGCCAAGCCATGGTGGCGGCGTTTCACAGCGAGCGCCTTCGCGTTTATGAAAACAGCGATATCGTGGGCGTCGAAGTGGGCGGCGCTGTGAAAAACGTGTTGGCGATTGCCACGGGCTTGTGCGATGGCTTAGACAACGGAAAAGGGCTCGGTCTGAATGCCCGCGCTGCGCTGATCACGCGCGGCTTGGCAGAGATGACGCGCCTAGGCGTGGCGCTTGGGGCTCAGCGGGAGACTTTTATGGGGCTCTCAGGCCTGGGTGATTTGGTGCTCACTGCGACAGGTGATTTAAGCCGCAATCGCAAAGTGGGTTTGCTGCTGGCGCAAGGCCAAAGCCTGAGCCAAGCGACCGCATCTCTTGGCGCGGTGGCCGAAGGCGCGCGCTGCGCCTCAGCTGTGCTCTCCCGCGCAAACAGCCTGGGTGTGGAGATGCCCATCACGCAATGCGTGGTGGCGCTGCTGGGCGGCAAGATCAGCGCGCCACAAGCCGTTGGCTTGCTCATGGGGCGAGAGCCAGGGCGGGAAACGACAGGCTCAGCCTGAAGAGATCATTGCCAAGCTCTGAGCTTGACCACTGACCAATTACCATTTACCATTTACCACTTGTCTGAGCGCACAATGCTCGTCCACTTGCCGCTGGCCACGCCATACACGCTGATCGTGGCGTAGCGTGGCTCCCCAGTCGCATCCCATTTCAAAGAACCTGTGACGGGTGCAAACGCATCCAAACTGCGAAGCGTTTCGCTGACCTTTCTTGGATTGGCACTTTCCGCGCGGCGAATCGCAGCTGTGATGGCGTAGGTGGCATCGTAGGCGTAATGGCCACCGTAGGCTGGGGCGATTTTGAAAGCAGCTTGATAGGCAGACAAATAGAGCGCACCGCCGGCGAACTCGCTAGGCTCCAGAACAGGGGATGTGCAGACCATCTGAGCCACTTCGGCGGCGTATTTGAGCATCTCGGTGGTCTTGAGCGTATCCGTGCCCATGAGAGTGATTGCTTTGTTGTAATCAATTTTTTTCAGCGCTTCAATGAGTGCAATCACTTGAAAATCGTTCAATGTGCTGAGCACGACTTCGATGCCATCGGCTTTGAGCTTGTCTGCAAGCGCTGCAAAGTCCTTGGTTTTATCGTCAAAACTTTGGCGCAGTGCAATGGTTTTTTTGCCATCGAGCTGTTTGGCAGCCGAATCTGCCAAACCTTTGCCATAGGGCGTGCCATCATCCACAACCGCGAATTTTGTGCCTTTGATGTTGGATGCGGCATACGAGCCCACAGCGCGAGCTTGCATATTGTCATTGGCGACCAAGCGCAGCGTAGTGGGCAGGCCGAGCTCGGTAAATTTCGGGTTGGTGGAAATGGCGAGTTGGGCGATACCCTTTTCTGCATAGATGGGTGCAGTGGGAATACTCACACCAGAATTCAAATGGCCGATCACCGCGACCACGCCAGCATCCACGAGCTGCTGAGCCACTTTTTTACCTTCTTCAGGATTGGCTTTGTCGTCCACCGCAACAACTTCTAGCGTCACTTTTTTACCAGCGACTTTGAAGCCTTCTTGGTTGAGCTGATCAACCGCCAGCTTCACGCCATTGAGCAAATCAGTGCCGAGTGGCCCGAGGCCGCCCGTGAGCGGCTGTGCGACACCAATTTTGATGACGTCTGGCACACCTGTGAAAAATTGGCAGCCCGACAGCAGCGCGGCCACAGGCACTGCAGACAAGGCTCCTATAGCGGAACGGCGGGAAAGATAAAGTGGGGTGCGTGGCATAGAGTTCTCCAAAAAATGGCTGGGCGCTAAGTAGTCTGCGAGGGCAACTGCGTGCCGTTAGGTCAGCCAATGTAAGCGGCCGAGTGCTGTAGCCCGTGAGGAGTATCCACTAAGTGCAGCTAAATTCTAGATTCATTAGCCGCGCTTATGTTGGCCTCGGCTTGTGCGGGTGTGTGCCAAGGAGTGTGCCCAGCGCTAGGCGATACACGGCTCAAGCCCGTCGCGCTTACATCACTTCTTACATCACCCGCTACATCGCTTTGAACAAGCCAGCATAAAGCCGACTGACGACAAGCTTTTCTGAACGGCCGCGCAAACTTAAGGCCAGTCTTCCGGCTTCATCGCGATGCACGGCTTCAATCAAACTGGCTCGCACCAAACTGCTGCGGTGGATTTGCCAGAATTCATCTGCGTCGAGCTGCAAAGCCAAATCTTTGATCGGTGTGCGAATCAGCAGTTCGCGCTGTGGCGCTGCAATGCCAGTGAGCACGCGCACATATTTATCTGCGGCCTCGAAATACGCGACTTCTTCGATGGGGACGATCACGATTTGGCTGCCGACGCTGGCTTGGATGCGTTTGAGTGGCATCGCTGCTGGGGCCGCATGAGAGCCGGGCGGCGAGCGCAGCAAGCTGCGCAGGGCGCGAAGCTGAGGTTCCTCGTGGCTGGTATTTGCTATTGATTCAGTAGCATTGGGCGCAGTATTTATGCCGGCTAGTGGGCGAATTCTCTCTAAAGTTTGCCGCAAGCGAGCTGTTGTGAGGGGTTTGACGATGTAATCCATCGCTGCTTGCTCGAACGCTTGCACCGCGTATTCGTCAAACGCTGTGACGAAGATCAGTAGGGGCAAG
>JANMFP010000344.1:0-3871 GCA_031378135.1 Variovorax sp.
ACGGAACTTGATTACGACAAGTTTGATCTGATTTTGGCGATGGATTGGGATAATTTGGGGCTGCTGCAGGCTGATTGCCCAGCTGGCATGGATGCGGCGCAGCAGGAGCGCAAACTGCGTTTGCTGATGAGTTTTGCGGCAGATTCCAGGCTGGGTGTCGTGGTGCCCGATCCTTATCATGGCGGGGAGGTGGAGTTTGAGCGGGTTTTGGATTTGGTGGAAGCTGCTTGCAACGGTTTGGTGCGGCAACTTAAAAATCGCCTTGAGAGCGCGATTTGAACGAAAGATATGAATACCCGAGCGAACTCATCGGTTATCTGCTATACTTGTTAGTAACAGTCAAGTTTAAATCGAAGTCCAAACAGCAAGAAGCAATGTCCGTTGCGTTGCTCTCCCAGCCAAAGGCACAATCTTGAATGTAGTAGAGGGTTAGTACTTTTAAACGTGTCAGCACTTAAGGAGCTAAACATGCGTCTTACTACAAAAGGCCGCTTTGCGGTCACAGCGATGATTGATCTGGCTTTGCGTCAAAACGCCGGCCCCGTGACTTTGGCGGCGATCAGCCAACGGCAGCAAATTTCTCTGTCATACCTCGAACAGCTTTTCGGCAAATTGCGCCGAAATGGCTTGGTCGAATCCACCCGCGGCCCAGGTGGCGGTTACACGCTTGGCCGTGAGTCCAAGGGCATCACGATTGCCGAAATCATCACCTCGGTTGATGAAGCGATGGATGCAACCAGCTGCGGCGGCAAAGAGAATTGCGCCGGCGATGCAGGCCGCTGCATGACGCACGACCTGTGGAGCAAGCTCAATGCCCGCATGAGCGAATTCTTGGGCTCTGTGAGCCTGCAAGACATGGTGGATGAACAAACCGCCAAAGGCGTGTATATCGAATCCAAGCCGATGCTTAAGAAAGCCATCGCGCCGATGCAAGTCGTCAAGCCGATTCGCATCACTGGGCCGAATTCTGTGTTTGCACTAGGCACAGCCTTTGCAAAATGAAGACACAGCCTTTGCTAAGTAAAAGCACAGCTTTTGCGAAGCAGTAGCTTGATTCACTTCGCTTGAGCGGACGGCCTTGGCAATCTAAGGCCATCTACTTCGGCGTATCTTCTAAGTCAGTCTTTTTAAATTAGCCGGTCACTCCTATGGATGCCACGCCACACTTCCCCATTTATTTGGATTACTCAGCCACCAATCCGTGTGACCCACGGGTGGTGGATGCGATCATTCCTTGGCTCCGCGAACACTTTGGCAATCCTGCTTCGCGCTCGCATGCATGGGGCTGGGAGGCTGAGGCTGCGGTGGAAAAAGCGCGTGAGCATGTCGCGGCGCTGATCGGTGCTGATCCACGCGAAATCGTGTGGACTTCGGGCGCGACTGAATCGAACAATCTCGCCATCAAAGGCGCAGCTGCTTTCTACAAAACCAAAGGCAAGCATCTCATCACCGTGAAAACTGAGCACAAAGCCGTGCTCGACACTATGCGTGAGCTCGAGCGTCAAGGTTTTGAAGTGACTTATATGGACGTACAGGCCGATGGTTTGCTCCATCTAGAAGCCTTCAAAGCGGCGATTCGGCCCGACACGATTTTGGCCAGCGTCATGTTCGTGAACAACGAAATTGGCGTGATTCAAGACATCGATGCGATTGGCAAAGTTTGCCGTGAAAAAGGCGTGATTTTCCATGTGGATGCCGCGCAAGCCACGGGTCGCGTGGAAGTTGATTTGACGAAGCTGCCCGTCGATTTGATGAGCCTGACCTCGCACAAAACTTATGGGCCCAAAGGCATCGGCGCTTTGTATGTGCGCCGCAAACCGCGCATCCACATCGAGGCGCAAATGCACGGCGGTGGCCATGAGCGCGGCATGCGCTCGGGTACTAAGCCGACGCACCAATGCGTTGGCATGGGCGAGGCTTACCGCATTGCCAAGGAAGAAATGGCTGAAGAAAACAAGCGCATCACTGCATTGCAACAACGCTTGATGAATGGCTTGAAGGGCATTGAGCAAGTGTTCATCAATGGCCACGAGACACGCCGTGTGCCGCACAACATCAACATGAGCTTCAACTATGTTGAGGGCGAAAGCCTGATCATGGGCATCAAAGGCTTGGCGGTGTCTTCCGGCTCGGCTTGCACGTCAGCTTCTCTTGAGCCGAGCTATGTGTTGCGCGCGCTTGGCCGCAGCGATGAATTGGCACACTCTTCATTGCGCATGACTATTGGCCGCTGGACGACTGAAGAAGAAATTGACTTTGCCATCTCCACCATCAAGCTCAATGTCGCCAAGTTGCGCGATTTGAGCCCGCTGTGGGATATGTACAAAGAGGGGATCGACATCAGCACGATCCAATGGACAGCACACTAGGGCATTGGGAGAAACATCATGGCTTATTCAGACAAAGTCGTAGATCACTACGAGAATCCACGCAACGTCGGCGCTTTTGACAAAGGTGACGATTCTGTGGGCACAGGCATGGTCGGCGCGCCGGCTTGCGGCGATGTGATGAAGCTGCAAATCAAGGTCAATCCTGAGACGGGCATCATTGAAGATGCGCGCTTCAAAACCTATGGCTGAGGCTCAGCGATTGCATCAAGCTCGCTCGTGACCGAATGGGTCAAAGGCAAAACACTCGACGAAGCAGGCGCGCTCAAAAACAGCGTGATTGCAGAAGAGCTCGAGTTGCCACCCGTGAAAATTCACTGCTCGATCCTTGCGGAAGACGCGATCAAAGCCGCGATTTCTGATTACAAGCAAAAGCACGCGGCGGCAGTTGCGGTTGCAGTCGCTGCTTAATTGTTATGCCAGTTGCTCTGACGCCCGCTGCGGCCAAACACGTCACCAAATACCTCGCCAAACGCGGCAAGGGCGTCGGCGTGCGCCTCGGCGTGAAGACCACAGGTTGCTCGGGGCTTGCGTACAAGCTCGAATATGTTGACGAAGTCGCCCCAGAAGACGCGCTATTCGTGACGGAAGGTATCAAGCTCATGGTCGATCCGAAAAGCTTGGCCTATCTTGACGGCACGACGCTCGATTTCGTGCGCGAAGGCCTCAACGAAGGTTTTAAGTTCAACAATCCCAATGAACGCGACAAGTGTGGATGCGGTGAATCGTTTCGTGTGTGATGAATCTGCAATCGACAGACTTCGTGCTCTTCCAAATTTCTGAGCAGTTCGGCCAAAACATTCCCTCACTCGATGCTCGCTGGAAAGAGCTGCAGAGAGAAGCGCATCCTGATAAATTTGTCGCGCAGGGCGCAGCCGCTCAGCGCATCGCCATGCAGTGGAGCGTGCGCATCAACGAAGCGTATCAACGCCTTAAAGATCCAGTACAGCGCGCCGCCTACCTCTGCGAGCTGCATGGCGCGCTAATCAATGCGGAAAACAACACGGCAATGCCAGCTGCCTTCCTGATGCAACAAATGGAGTTGCGCGAAGCATTGGATGATGCTTCAACCGAAGAGAATTTAGATCAAATCAGCCAGCAGGCCGCAAGGATCATGCGGGAGCAGCTATCAAAAGCAGAGCATTTGATCGATGGCGCAAAAGACTTCCCGGCAGCAGCACAGGCTGTAAGAGCCCTTTTATTTGTACAGAAATTCCAAGCGGATCTTGATCGGCGCTTTGAGCTTTTAGGACAATAACGACTTCGCTTCTCGGATGAGCGGCATCACACACAACAACCGAATTTTTCATGGCTCTTCTGCAAATCTCCGAACCCGGCGCAAGCCCTGATCCGCATACGCGGCGCATTGCGATTGGCATTGACTTAGGGACAACGCATTCGCTCGTGGCTTCCGTGCGCAACGGCGTGGCTGAATGTTTGCCGGACGATGAAGGCAGGGCGATTTTGCCGAGCGTGGTGCGCTA
>JANMFP010000361.1:0-5928 GCA_031378135.1 Variovorax sp.
CGCCCCAAGGCCCACCACTCGCACAAACACCAGCGCCCAGACAAGCTCCGGCACGCTGCGCAACACAATCAAGAGCCAGCGAATGAGCTGCCGAGCAAAAGCAGGCAGCCGTGCCATGCGCCCCGAGAGCGCAGAGACTGACAAAGCCGATGTACCCAGCAGCGTGAGCGGAATCGCCATCAGCAGCGCCAAGGCAATGCCCGCCGTGGCAATCGCCACGGTGCGCCAAGTTTCTTTGGCGACCAGCAGCAAAAACTCTTTGTCGTGCGCAGGCGGAAAAAAATCGCCGATAAAATTACCCATCACCTTGCGGCTGTCGGCATGCCAAAGCAGCCAAGGCTTGAATTCGGTGATCACAAGCAAAGGCCACAGAAGAGCCAAGCCCGCCAGCGTCCAAAAAAGGCGACTCGTCCATGCAGGATCGCGCAAAGCTGGAGAGCCCAGTGGGTTAACTACCGCTGCATTCATCGGCAATGCATCACCGCAGGCTGAGCGCCGCTGGGCAACTGCTCAGGAAAATCATTGGTCGGCGTCGCGCCAAACAATTCATCTTCATGCTGGGCATACAGCTGGCGCAAGCGTTCTTGCGAAACCTCTTCCGCTGGTAGATCAAACGCAAGCTCACCATCGCGCAAACCGATGATGCGGGGAAAGTTTGCCAAAGCGCGCTCGACTTGGTGCAGCGTGCAAATGAGCGTTGCGCTGCGCTCGCGAGCTTGACCGCATAAGGTCTGCAAGGCTTGTGTGGCTCGAGTTGGATCAAGCGCCGACAAAGGCTCATCAACCAACCACAGCGAAGCGTTAGATGCCAACAATCGCGCCAAGCCCACGCGCTGCCGCTCGCCACCTGATAGGCGATCCACGCGTTCAAAAATCTTCTCATCCAGATCAAATGCTTGCAGCGCTTGATGCGCAGCCGCAATATCGCTGGGATAAAACAAAGAGCGCAGGCTTGCCGCCAAGCCCATTTGCGGCAATTGCCCCGCGAGTACGGATGTGATGACACGTTGACGAGGCGGCAGCGGCGGCACTTGAGGCGCAAGAAAGAGCCGAGCTCTTAATGCCTGTAAATCGGAGGTAGAAAGCAACCAAGGCTCACGCTGTCCAAGCAGCAGTTGTCCGCCGGAGGGCTTGAGCGCGCATGCAAGTGCGTGTAAAAACGTCGTCTTACCCGCACCCGATGGCCCAATCACCGCCACCTGCTCGCCAGCAGTAAAGCTGAGCGAGAGGCTGCGCACAGCAGGTGTTGAATCCGCTGTTGCAGCCGGGTGACGGGCGCTTAAATTTTGAAGACTAACTTGCAAAACTAATCACATCCACATCAAAGCAAACCAGCGCTCTTGGCTGCTACTTCCAAGCCTTTATAGTTTTCAGACTTGGTGGGCACGTAGCGTGTCGCGCGATTAAGCGTCAAGATTTCTTTGCCTTCGGCGTCGTTCATGCTCAAGTCGAGCAAAGCCTTCATCACGCGCTCGCGCTGAGCGGCAGGCATATCGGCATGCACACTCCAGTTGTAGTTGAAATACGGAGGGGTGGTGTAAAACACATCAACAGCTTTCGTGTCAACTTTGTTCTCGCTCACGAATTTCTTCCACACGGTGATGTCGAGCGCAGCAGCTGCCACTCGGCCGCTCACCACGGATGCAATGGTTGCATCATGCGCGCCGCTGTAGGCCACACGTTTGAAATCTTTATCCGGATCGATTTTCGCTTCGAGCAAAAAATTGCGTGGCATCAAATGGCCCGATGTGGAGCTTTGTGAACCAAACGAGATTTCTTTGCCCTTCATGTCGTTCAGAGTCTTGATGCCTGAATCCGTTTTGGCGATGAACACCGATTGAAACTTTGTATCTTCCTCGCGCTGCGCGATAGGAATGATTTTGCCACCCGAGCGCAGTTGTGCTTGCACATGCGTGAAGCCACCAAACCAAACCAAATCAACCTTCTTATTCACCAAGGCTTCGACAGCCGCCGGGTAATCTGACACAGGTGTAAATTCCACCTTCATTCCTAGTTTCTTTTCAAGATAATTCGCAATCGGCGCGAACTTACGCGTCTGCTCAGTGGCAGCCTCTTCAGGAATCGTGGTGACGCGGAAGACTTGCTGCGCGTGACTTATGGCGCCAAAAGTGAGAATGGCGCAGGTCATCAGGCATTTGAAGGTACGAGAAGGTGAAAAATCAATCATGAAAAACTCCTAGAAATGAAGGTGAAATTGCCAAAGCCGCCAGTGGCTCTGCGTGTTTCTGTCGAATTCGACAGGAGTTCATTACACCGCGAATTGCTGCGCTTTGCAGAGCAAGCCCGCGCAACACATCCAAATTTCAAGGTGATGCGTAAGTTACGATGCCACTATTACGACGATACACTATGACAACACCTCAGTTTTACCAGCTCCACGACGGCTCCAGCCCCACCGTTCAGAGCGCCATTCGCAGCGAACTCACTACAGGCTTGCTTGCCACGCGTGCCACCGTATCGCCCAAATACCTTTATGACGCACTCGGCTCGCGCCTGTTTGATGCGATCACCGAGCTGCCCGAGTATTACCCCACTCGCACCGAAGGCGCGATTATTGCGCAGCATTTACCAGCGATGGCCCAACAGATTCCCAAAGGCGCAGCCTTGATTGACCTTGGCGCAGGCAGCTGCGAAAAAGCTGAAAAGCTATTTGCGGCCTTGCAACCTGCGCACTACATCCCGGTGGATATTTCGGTGGAGTATTTGCGCCAAACGGTTCACAGCCTCCAGCGCCAGTATCCGCAAATGCGCATGAGTGGCGTGGGCTTGGATTTTTCTTCCGAGCTGATCTTGCCGCCCGAGCTGATGGCGCAAATTCAAGGCTTGCCCATCGTCGTGTTCTATCCCGGCTCAAGTATCGGCAATTTCGCGCACGATGATGCACGCGCCCTGCTCTCGCGTGCGCAAGCGCTGTGCAAGCGCGGCGCAGCGGGCGGCGGCTTGCTGATTGGCGTGGATTTGGTCAAACCCAGCGAAGTTCTCGAACCAGCGTATGACGATGCACTGGGCGTGACCGCCTCGTTCAACCTCAATATGCTGCTCAATATCAACAACTTGATCGGCACGGATTTTGATCCAAAAGACTGGCAACACATCGCCTTCTTCGACACCCAGCTCTCTCGCATTGAAATGCATTTGCAGGCTAGGCGTGATCTTATTGTGGTGTGGCCCGGTCATTCACGCGCATTCAAACGCGGGGAAGATATTCATACTGAGAATTCTTATAAGTGGACCATTCCTGGTTTTGCCCAATTGCTACAAAGCGCGGGGTTTGCTGCGCCGGTGAGTTACACCGATGCCCAGGATTGGTTTTCGGTGCATTGGGCTTCTGCCACTTGACGCCTTTAACGTCTTAGGCTGATGAAAGAAATCTCACCGACTTCCTTGGCTCGCCGCAGTTTGTTGCTGGGTGCGGGTTTTAGCACCATGGGCTGCACGCTCAACACCAATTACAACCATGATGCATCAGATGCGCCGCGTCAGATGATCACTCCGCGCGCTGCATCGCTCAAACCGATTCGCAATGTGTGGGTCCTAAGCTCCGGCGGGCCGCGTGGCTTTGTGCATGTGGGCATCTTGAAAGCATTGGAAGAGTTGGGGCATAAGCCTGATTTGATTGTGGGCGGCTCAGTGGGCTCGCTCGTTGGCGCTCTTTATGCGGGGGGCGTACGCGCAAAAGAGTTGGAGCGAATGTCGATTGACTTGGGTATCACAGACATGGCTAGTCTCGCGCTGACTGGCGATGGCAAATTTGCGGGTACACCGCTTGCGAGCCTCATCAACCGCGAACTTATCGCCCGCTGTGGTACCTGCGAAATGGAGAAATTGCCGATTGCATTTGCAGCGGTTACAGTAGAGCGAGAATCGCGTCAAACCGTGCTGCTCAATCATGGTGATACAGGAATTGCTGTGCAAGCCAGTTGCGCGATTGAAGGCACATTCACCCCTGTGCGGATTCGCGGTATGCAATACGTAGATGCAGACCTAGTCACGCCGATGCCCGTTCGACTGGCGCGCGAACTGGCGGCCGGGCTGAATGGATCGCGCAACTCCGCATTAAAGCTCTTGGCGATGGATGCTTCTGCTAGACCAGAGGCTGCTCCGCCAGGTGCGGAACGTTTCCGGCAAGGTGATCTGCGCAAGCGCGAGTTAATCGCGCCCGATGCTGCGGCAGCTCAATTGACTCTGCATCCTGTGATGAGTTATTTCGTGAACATAAGCCAAGAATTTCGCTTACGCACCATCGAGCAAGGCTACATCCAAACGCTGGCTCAAGCAGCGCGCATCAACGCCGCTCTTCATTAATTCAAGCCTCTATTAGTTTTTCAAAATTTATGGGCAATACCAACAACATCGTATCGATTCAAAAATATCGCCGTGTCGCGGCCTCGTACGATACATCTGCAGAATTTACGATGCCCCTTCGTCGCCGCGCCATCGCGCTGTTGCAACTTCGCCCAGGTCAATGCGTGCTCGATGTAGGTGCAGGTACTGGATTGAGCTACGAATTGTTGCTCCAAGGCGTGGGGTCGTCGGGTCGCTTGCTTGCTTTTGAGCAAAGCCCAGATATGTTTGCTTTTGCACAAAAGCGTGCTGAAGATGCGGCCTGGAAAAATGTTTGGCATGTTTGTGAGCCCGCAGAAACCGTTCAGTTGCCACACTTAGCCGATGCCGTGCTGTTTAACTATGTTCATGACATCACACGCACGACAGCAGCCATTGACAATATCCTTAGGCAAGTTAAACCGGGCGGGAAAGTAGTCGTAGCAGGTATGAAATTTTTCCCCTGGTGGACTGGTCCTCTCAATTTACTTGCATGGCTCAAAAACCGCCCTTACAACGCGAATCCAGCAGATCTTTGGTCTCCTTGGGATCTTGTGCAAGCAAGATGTGTAGATTTCAAAGTGCAATCAATGCAAGGTGGCATGGGTTATATCGCCTGCGGTACATACCGCCAAATCGAAAACAATGCCTTTTAATCCGTGGGTAAATTTGCCTCGATTCATTTGCTAAAGCCGCAAAACAATGAAAATCCGAAAAGCAATATTTCCTGTCGCTGGGTTTGGCACCCGATTCTTGCCCGCAACGAAGGCGATTCCCAAAGAAATGCTGACCATTGTTGATCGGCCTGTCATTCAATACGCTGTGGACGAAGCAATACAGGCCGGATGTGATACCTTGATTTTCGTCACGGGCCGCAGCAAGCGCGCCATTGAGGACTACTTTGACAGCAGCCCAGAGCTAGAACGCGAGCTCACGGAGAAGGGTAATCTGCTGGCGCTCGAAGCCCTGCGATCCATCATCGCCCCGCACGTTAAGTGCATTTACCTGCGCCAAGCCAAGCCGTTGGGCTTGGGCCACGCCGTACTGTGCGCGGAAAGCCTGATCAATGACGATGAGCATTTCGCCGTGATGCTGCCAGATGATGTCATTGACGGGCATGGACAAGGCACGCTGTGCCAAATGTTGGCTCAGTGGCCAACTGAGGCGCAAGGCATGATTGCGGTCGAGCCCGTCTGTGCAGAAGATGTCTCAAAGTATGGAATTTTGGAGATTGATGGAGACTCAGATCGCGCGTTGCTGCCCATCAAAAGTTTGGTCGAAAAACCATTGGCCAAAGTTGCGCCTTCCAATATGGCGGTTGTTGGGCGCTATATTTTGAACAGGGATGTTTTGCGCATTTTGCACAATCAAGCACCTGGGGCTCATTGTGAAATTCAACTGACCGATGCGCTTGCCACCTACGCTCGCACATCGCCAATGTACGGTTTTCGCTATCAAGGCAACCGTTTTGATTGTGGCTCCCGCGCAGGATTTCATCAGGCCAATCTTCATTACTGGGCCAAAACGCTCAGCGAGAAACCTTAGATCGTTTTTAAAAAAATATGTCGACCGTACATCGCTTCG
>JANMFP010000413.1:0-6404 GCA_031378135.1 Variovorax sp.
CTGCGCCTGGATAGCGACACGCTCACCAAAGTGCTCAAGCTTGGCGCCAAGATTCAGAAGCTCATTCGCGGCGATCAGCTTGCGCAAACGCCTTCTGAGAAAGCACAGCAAGACAATTTGGCTGCTGGCTCGATGATTGGCCCGTGATTTCTGCTCAACCCACGATTTGCATTTTTTTAACCCATTATTTCTGTATTGACTGAAATGACTGTAAATAATTACCCTCTCACTCTGCTCTACGATGGCGCCTGCCCAGTTTGCATGCTGGAGATGGACAACCTCAAAGCGCGCAACCACCAAGGTCTGCTGCGCTTCGTCGACATCAGCGAAGCAGGTTTTGACCCCACGCCTTTGGGCGCCACGCTTGCCGAGATGAACGCACTGATCCACGCGCAGCGGCCCGATGGCTCGCTGGTGATTGGCGTGGAAGTGTTTCGCTTGGCCTACACCGCCGTGGGGCTTGGCCATTTCACGCACTTCACCGCCTGGCCGATCTTCAAACCACTGGTAGATGCAGCCTATTTGCTCTTCGCACGCCATCGCATGCTGGCCTCACGAATCGCCATGCCATTCATCACATGGCTCGCCGCTCGCCGCGCGCTCGGGCGCAGCTTGGCTTGCAAAAAAGGCGCATGCGAATTACCCGTTTCAAACCACGAAAGGAACGCATCATGAAAGCCATCATCTTCGGCGGCGCGGGCATGCTGGGCAGCGCTATCGCAAAAGCGTTGCGCAGCCATGGGCATGAGGTGATCACAGCCGGGCGCAGCGGCTGCGATGTGCATGTTGATTTTTGCGATGCGTCACACATCGACGATTTTTTGCCGCTGCTGCAAGGCGTGGATATCGTGGTCAACGCTGTAGGCATCTTGATTGAGCGCAAAGGTGCGGGTGCTGGTGACAGCTTCGATGCCGTGCATGTGGCCGCGCCCAAAGCGCTGTTTGAAGCCTGCGCCAAAGCGCATGTGGCCCGCGTCGTACAAATCTCCGCACTCGGCGCAGGCCGAGGCACGCGCGGCCGCCACATCGCCAGCAAAGAAGCCGCTGAGGCCGCACTCGCAGAGGCCATGACGCATGCCAGCGGCGATTGGACGATTGTGCGCCCGAGCTTGCTCATACACGCAGGCAGCCTAGCCACAGAGCTGTTCACACGCTTGGCGCGTTCGCCCATCATTGGCCTACCCGGCTTGCTACACCCCGGCAGCGCAAGGCTCTCGCCCATGCTCTGCGAAGACGCAGCCGCTGCCCTATGCCGCATCTGCGAGCATCCCAAAGCCCTGCGCCGAGTTATCGAGCTGGCGGGGGTAGAAGAGTTGAGTTACCGAGCATTCCTCACCGAACTGCGCGCCGCCCAAGGCTACAGCCATGCACTTTGGCTGCCCATACCTTGGCTGCTCATGCGCTGGCTCGCCAAGCTTGCCGAGTTCTTCCCGCAAAAAGTCGTCAGCGCCGATGGCATGCGCATCTTGAAAGCAGGCATCACCACCGAGCACAACGAAGCCCTCTATTGGCTGCGTTGTATGCCAAAACCCGTAGTAGCCGGCATATTTACTGTGCAGAGTGCTATTAAATTAGAAGTAAGCAAAGAGGCCTCGATATGAACCACCTTCCTGCGGCAACTCATGCGCCTCACGCCAGTCAAATCGCTGCGCGTTTGCCGGGAGCCTATTTTCATGATGCTTGGGCCATTCAAGCCGCCAAGCCTGGCCTCGATGCTTTGGAGCAATTCATTCGCGTTGCGCAGAAGACACCCCTTTGGATCGAGCGATTGATGGCGCTTCGAAACCGCATCGTTGCCCACTTCGGGCTGAAAGATCTAGGCGGCCTCGCACAGATGGATCCGAATAAAAAGGCATCCGACTATCAACCCGGTGATCATGTAGGCATCTTTACCTTGATCTCCAACTCCCCCCATGAAGTTCTGCTGGGCGACAGCGACAAACACTTGAATGTCGTCGTCTCAGTTCACAAACAAGCTGATGCCACGCAGAGCCGCGTCATCATCACCGTGACCACGGTGGTACATGTTCACAATTGGCTCGGACGGCTATACATGATCCCCGTCAAGCCCGCACATCAAGTCATCGCGCGGGCGATGGTGCGGAGTATGGGTAGCGAGGGTGGCGAGGTTTAATCCACCAAGACTCCGCGCGATGGGCTCTGCCGCTCGCCTAAGCCGTTTCGGGCTATAATAATGGGCTTGATTCGGCTAAGGCTGAGTTAAATACGACCGCTGAGTCAGCACTGATCTTTTTAAGAGAAGCGCGAACGGCAGCGAGGTGCGGCGGGAGCCGTTTCATTTTTTAGGAGTGCTTCATATGGCACGCGTCTGTGACGTAACGGGCAAAAAGCCCATGGTCGGAAACAATGTTTCCCATGCCAACAACAAAACCAAGCGCCGGTTTTTACCGAATCTGCAATACCGCCGTTTCTTCGTTGAAAGCGAAAACAAATGGGTGCGTCTGCGCGTGACTAACGCTGCGCTGCGCCTGATTGACAAAAACGGCATCGATGCCGTGCTCGCAGACCTGCGCGCACGCGGCCAAGCTTAAAGGAACACGATCATGGCAAGCAAAGGCGGACGCGAAAAAATCAAGCTGGAGTCCACAGCAAACACCGGTCACTTCTACACGACCACGAAAAACAAGAAAACCATGCCCGAGAAAATGTTGATCATGAAATTTGATCCCAAAGCTCGCAAGCATGTGGAATACAAAGAAGTTAAGCTGAAATAAGCTGAACTCCGATTCCTCACAAAGCCGCCAAGTTGCAAGACTCGGCGGCTTTTTATTTGGCTTGATTCAGAAGGTGGTGCGCAAGATTCCAAGCTCAACAACTACAATAGAGTCGACGGGCCTTCCCGCATGGTGAAGCGGCCAATCGGGTCAGGTGGGGAACCAAGCAGCCCTAACTGTAGAGTCAGTGCCGGGGTCAAGGCTCGTCACCTTTTTTTGGCTTGGCTTTTGGCTTGCCTAAATGTCAAGTTGTAGCGCAATGGTGAATCGGCGGGCAAGGGCCGCAAGCCGTGGAGCACCGTGCGCGAGTGGCCACCCCAGACGAGCACATCGCCGTCTTTTAACTCAATCGACTTCACTGAATCGCTGCGCCGCAAGCCACCGATGATGAATTTGGCGCTTGCGCCAAGCGAGACTGAAACAATCGGCGCGCTCAAATCTTCTTCATGGCGATCTTGATGCAAGCCCATGCCAGCGCCCGCGCTGTAGAGGTTGACGAGGCATGCGTCTGGCTCAAAATTTCTCCAACCCACCGTTCTTGCAGCCTCTCGAGCGAGCTCTTTAAACGTATGTGGCATTGCAGGCCATGGGGTTTGCGTGATTGGGTCTTGCGACGTGTAGGCATAGCCAGTCTCGTTGCTCGTCCAGCCCCAGTCGCCGCAGTTGGTCATGGCCACTGACATTTGCTTGCCGCCCGGCACGCTGAAATACTGAAACGCAGCTTCTGCGGCAATAGCGTCAATGTGCGGCAGCAGTGCTTGGCTCTCGGCAAAGCCGGGCAGAAGCCACGCATCTGGCGCGATCTCAAGCGGTGGAGTAGCGAAAAGCGCGTGAGCGGGCATGGCGGATGGCGATGCTAAATCTCAGTCACCCAGCTCGATCAACGCGCCCTGCGCCGTGATAAATGCTGCTTTGACGGTTTGCTTTGGATTCGCGGCAAGGACTGCAGCTTGGTAATGCTGGAGTTGAGCTTTCAGCTCGGGCACGCGTTGTGGAGCGGGATTAGATTTGTAATCAATCACCCACCATGTTTGTGTGGCTTTGTGTTTGACAAGACGGTCTAGGCGCAGGAGTTGGCCGGCGTGGATCAGCTCGACTTCGTTGGCTTGCCAGTCGATTTGGCTTGCATCCCAGAGCCATGCGGCAACGCCGGTGATGATGCGCTGTGCGGCTTGGCTTGCGTCTTGAGATTGCTCGGTGCTGAGATTCAGACTGCGAGAGACGGAGGGCAGGAGCTTTGAAAAATCGGCATCGCCTTGGTAGAGCTCCAGCAGGCGGTGCATGGCGATTCCGACATTCGCACTGGATTGGGCTGATTCGCTGATTTCAGCAGAGTTGGCAGATTCAGACGCTCCTAAATCAATAGCTACCTGCGCAATAAATTCGCCGGCTACTGGCAGTATTTGCATCAAAAATGGCCTAGAAATAGCCTCTGAATCGCCCTGTGCTGCCGGTGCAGCGAAATCACCATGCCATGGGTCTTCTACAGCCAGGGGCTCAGCTTGCGCAAGCGCATCGAGCCGCATCCATGGGCAGAGCGGATCGGGTTTGCTCATCTCGTGGCCAGAAAAAACGAGTTGGTGTTTGGCGCGAGTCATGGCCACGTAAAGCGCATTGATTTCTTCGCGCGCACGCTGCTCGCGCTCATGCGCCAGCGCCTCGCCCACGCATTGCGGCGCGGCAGCTTCGCTGCGCAAAAAGGCAAACACTTTCGGCGTCTTGCTCTCTGCTGGCCAATCCACGAGCACCTCAAGAGACTTAGCCTGCTTGCTGCGCGTGCAAGTATCGAGCAGGAGCACGGTATGCGCCTCCAAGCCTTTCGCGCCATGAATCGTCATGAGGCGAACGGCGTTCGTTGTAGCCGCCTGCGGGGTTTTGAGATGCGCCTTTTTAAGGGTTCGAATCCAATCATGCGGCGTGAGGAAGCGGCCGCTTTTCGTCTCCAATGCGGCATGCAAGAGCGCTTGCAGACTCAGCTGCACGCGGCTCCTGAGAGGCGCGGGAGCGGCAACCATGAAGCGCTCAATCAGGCAAAAGTGATCGTAAATATTGCTCAGCGCATCATGCGGCGGCAAGCTTTGCAACCAGCGCTGCATTTGCAAGATTTTTTCTGCTGTTTTAGGAGACAAATCGGCATCTAGCCGGCATAAATACTGAGCAAAGTGCTCATGATTTAATAGCACGTTCAGCCAACTCTGCCCCGCTGCATCTTCGCTTCTCGCCGCTTGCGCGAGACACATCAAATCATCATCGCTCCACGCAAACAACGGGGCTTTGAGTGCGCGTGCCAGCGCCAGATGATTCGCCGGCGAGATGAGCGCATCCAGCAGCGCAACCACATCTTGCACCTCAGGCTGATCAATCAGCGGCGTTTTTTCGGCGATTTGGCTCACAATGCCCAGCTCTCGCAGCGCATCACGCATGCGCGAGAGCCGATCCCTTTGGCGAGCGAGCACCATGATGTCATTGCTTTGCACACCGCTCTCAATTTGCGCAGCGATCCATCGCGCGGCCAGAGAGCATTCGGTATCGACTGCATGCTCCTCAGGGTCATCGCGCGGCTCATTCAAGGTATCGCGCCAGATTAAATCACTGGTCGTCTCAGCTTTTTCAATGCGCGGCACAAGCGGCAAGCGCAGCACGCGGCCGGCTTGATCGCTTTCCGTCGTGTGAGTGCGAAAGTCATACGGCAGCTCAGTGGCTGCTTGGCTCATCAGCGCATTCACAGCATGCATCACGCCCTGCGCATTGCGCCGTGTGTGGTCGCAGCTCAGCAGCGTGCCACCTAGCCCATCGCAAACGAATCGCGCAGCTGCTTCAAACACCTGCGGCTCAGCGCGACGAAAGCGGTAAATGCTCTGCTTGGCATCGCCCACGATGAATACACTGGGCGCTACTCCACCACTGCCTCCGCCTGCGCCGGCATAGCCCGAGAGCCAAGTTTGCAGCGCCTGCCATTGCAGCGGATTCGTGTCTTGAAACTCATCGATCAGCAAATGCTTGATCTGTGCATCGAGGCGCTGCTGCACCCAGCCAGAAAGCGCATCGTCGCTCAGCAAATGCAAGGCCGCTCGCTCCAGATCACCCATATCGACCCAGCCGCGCTCGCGCTTCACATCAGCAAAACAAGCGTTGAGTGCGCGGCAAAGCTGCGCCATGCGCTGCTGATGCTGCCAAGCGGCATGCTGCTGCTGCGCTTTTTGCACGCCTGCGCACAGCTCTTGCGCGGCGCGGATGAGCTCGACCCCTTCCATCTTGTCGGAGAATTTTCGCGGCTCATCTTTTTGCGTGAGCAGGCAAATAGGCACGGCATCCCACTCTTCTTTTTGCAAAGCTTCGAGCAACTCTACGCCCTTGGCGGCATAGGTTTTTTGGGTGGCAGAGGCGAGGTGCTTGGCGGCTTGCAACAAGGTTGCTTTTTCTTGAGCGAATTTTTGCAAGGGCTCATCGAGGTTGGCGAAAGCGGGGAACACATGCGCGAATGGCCGAATGCTGTGGGCCACCACGCCCGCCTGATCAGCCAGCGCGAACTCCACACGCTTGGCCAGCGCATTTTCCAGCGCCGTTTGCACACCCCAGCGCCCTACTTCTCGCACCGCTTCACGATACACGTTGTGCAGCGCATCGTCTCCCAATAGCAGTGCATGAAAACGTGGCCAGAGCTCATCC
>JANMFP010000480.1:0-6682 GCA_031378135.1 Variovorax sp.
CAACGAGACGCGCCAATACGTGCCTAAATTGCAGGCGATGAAAAACATCGTGGCAGACCCGATGCGCTTTAATGCGAAGCTTCCATCCATTGCCAATCACCCTTATTTCCAAACCGTGAATCTCTCGCGCGACATGGATGTGCAGCTTGCTGCGCGATTGGCAGAGATGAAGGTGGATGATTTTCGGGCGCTCAATCCATCGGCTAACAAGCCCGTGATGCTTGCCTCTGGCACGCCGCAAATTTTGCTGCCTTGGGATAACGCTGATATTTTCATTCGCAATTTGCAAAACCATCGTGGCCAGAGCGCCAGCTGGACAGCTTGGCGCGTACCCTCCACCCTACGTGCAGCCGAGGCAGCCAAACGTGCTGGCATGGATGAGGCGCAGTTTCGAAGCGTGAATAACATTCCGCCACGTATGTTGATCAAAGCTGGCTCGACCTTGCTCGTGCCACGTGGCTCATCGCAACACCATGAAGATGTGTCTGCACAGGTGGCTGACAACGCGCAAATCGCACTCGCGCCAGAAATCGTTTTGCGCAAAACAGCTGTGAAGGCGCGAAAGGGCGATACGGTAGCCAGCCTTGCTCAGCGCTACAAAGTGAGCGTTGCACAAGTCGCGCAGTGGAATCAAGTGAGCGCGGGTGCTTCGCTCAAAACCAATCAAGCCATAGTGATGTATTTGCCTGCCAAGGCCAAATCTAAAGCCAAAGCGGGTGCACAAAGCAAAGGTAAAAGCAAAGCGAGTTCGGTATCTAAGAACACGCGAGGCAAAAAGCCAGCCGTTGCCAAGAAACGCCGCTAGAGCATCTTTTTTATATCAAAAGTGTCATGTAGCCCGCGCATTTATTGCGCATAGTGCTATATAAATAATAGCATCATACACTTGAATTAAATGGCCATTCCCCAAAGCTTCATCCAAGAGCTCATCGCCCGCGCGGATGTGGTCGATGTGGTGGGGCGGCATGTGCAGCTGAAAAAAGGTGGCGCGAATTTTATGGGGCTGTGCCCCTTCCATGGCGAAAAATCGCCATCGTTTTCCGTGAGCCCGACCAAGCAGTTTTATCACTGTTTTGGCTGCGGCAAAAACGGCAATGCGCTCAGCTTCATGATGGATTTTCAGGGCATGAGCTTCATTGAGGCCGTGAAAGATTTGGCGCAATCCATGGGCATGCCTGTGCCCGAAGATGAGCGAAGCCCGCAAGAGCGAGCGCGTGAGCTCCAAGTTCGCACGCGGCAGCAAAGCATCACGGAGTTGCTCGCGAAGGCTGAAGCCGGCTATCGCAAACAGCTCAAGGCCAGCGAGCGAGGCGTGAATTATTTCAAAGGCCGCGGGCTCTCGGGCGAGATCGCCTTGAAATACGGCCTCGGCTATGCGCCCGAGGGCTATCGCTTCCTCGCAGGTGTGTTTCCCGATTACGACGATCCGTTGCTGGTGGAAAGCGGCATGGTGATCGAGCGCGCTGAGGATGAAAATAACGCCACTTCCGATAAACGCAAATACGACCGTTTCCGCGATCGCGTGATGTTCCCGATTCGCAACGTGAAGGGCGAGACGATTGGCTTTGGCGGCCGTGTGTTGGACAAAGGCGAGCCAAAATATTTGAATTCCCCCGAAACGCCGGTATTCAGCAAAGGCCGTGAACTATACGGCCTGTTTGAAGCGCGGGAGAGCTTGCAAAAAGCAGGCTACGTGCTCGTCACAGAAGGCTATATGGATGTGGTGGCACTGGCGCAGCTGGGCTTTCCCAATGCCGTGGCCACGCTGGGTACGGCCTGCACGCCAGAGCATGTGCAAAAGCTGTTTCGCTTTACCGATAGCGTGGTGTTTTCATTCGACGGCGATGGCGCAGGCCAGCGCGCTTCAATCAAGGCGCTGAATGTAGCGATTCCATTTGCCACCGACACGCGCACGGTGAAATTCCTCACGCTGCCACCAGAGCACGATCCCGACAGCTACATCCGCGAGCATGGCACGGAGGCCTTCCTGCGCTTTGTAGGCAGTGCCAAGCCGCTCTCGGTAGCCTTGATTGATGCTGCGCGAAATGGGCTCGATATGGAAACCGCTGAAGGCCGCGCGCATTTGGCGGCCAATGCCAAACCGATGTGGACGGCATTGCCTGACGGCGCGCTCAAAAAACAATTGCTGCGTGAGCTCGCTGGCCTCATTGGCATTGATGAGCGAGAGTTGGCTGATTTGTGGAAGCCCGCTCCAGCGCCTGCTTATGCAAAAGCGACAGCAAAAGCGAAAGCTCCTGGCGCTCCAAGTGAACGCTATCAAAAGGGAAGCACTCCGCGCAACGAATATGCCGGGAAAGAGGCGTTTTCATCAAACAGTTTTAGCAGAAAGAGCTATGGCAGCCCTGCCAGCAGCAGCATCCCCGGAAGCTCGTTTGGCCGGCATGCGCCGCCGAGCCGAGCAGATCGTTTGCTGCAAATCGTGTTGCTCGATGCCCGTGTGTGGGATCAGTTGAGTGGGAACGACCACCACATGCTCTGCGAACTGCCTGCCCCGCATGGCAGCGCGTTTGCATGGCTCGATGCGCAATGCCAAGAGCATGGCGCGCAGTCTTGGGCGGCGCTCTCGATTGCGTTGCAAGGCAGTGCGCAAGAAAGCTATTTGCGCAAACTCGTGCAAGCCGTGCCCGAGGTGATTGAAAACGATCCTGCGGAACTCAGCAGCATCTTAGGCGAGCTGCGTAGGAGGGCGATGCAAGAGCGCAAGGCAGAGCTTCTGGCGCGAGCGGGCAATGATCCTGCGGCTTATGAGGAATACAAGCAGATATTGGCTGCTGAAGCTGCTGAGAAGTAACTTCCTTGCCTTGGTCTGCATCGCTTCTATGGGATCGCGTGACCTGCGCGTTTTGCTCCGTGTCCCCCGGCGGCGTTTATGTTTTATTTTTCTCCGGCAAGTTGATTTCGCCGCCTCCTCCAATACCCCCGCAAAACGCACAGGTCACGCGATCTTGCGATTGAGAGGCCTTTATTGGTCACCACGCTGTTGCGCCAGTTCCATCGCAAATTTTCCTTTCCCGACGCTCCAATCAGAGTAATCGTTCTCGTGCATGAAGATAAAGATGTCGTCCGCTTTGTGTCCTAGCGCAATCAAGTTTTTAGCAATATCTTGGTAGAGCACACGCTTCATGGCATCGCTTCGGCCACGTCGCAAAGTGATTTCAACCACCAAAGCGTGGTTGCTACGCACCATGCCGTTGAAAGTACGGCTGTAAAAAAAGTTTGCTGGATCGTATAGACACAGCATGTTGAACAGTTCGTCTTGCGGCATGCCAATGCCGCTTACGAGCGCCTGATGAATGGCCATGACGATTGACTCTCTCGTGGCTACAGGCGTATCTTGGTGAATGTAGGTATGAACGAATGGCATGGTGTTTCTCGCAAATAGAAAGCTGGCATCTTTTCGTACAACCTGAGCTTCTGCAAACGATGAATTGGCACATATATGTGAAATATACTCACATACATGGCACGTCGCTTACCCCCTCTGAATGCTTTGCTTGCGTTTGAAGCTGCTGCGCGATGCGGACGCATGACAGAGGCCGCAAGTGAGTTATACGTCACACCGGGCGCAGTCAGTCGTCAGGTGAAAAACTTGGAGCAATCGCTAGGTTTTCCTCTGTTCGAGGGCACGAAGAATCGACCTGTGCTGACCGCGGCTGGGCAAGCACTGGCACCTAAACTGAGTCTGGCGTTTGATCATCTGCACAGCGCAGTGCAAGCTGTTACCTCGCAGAACTCAAATGTCTTGCATGTTGCCTGCTACAACACCTTGGCTGCCAAATGGCTGCTTCCGCGCCTACCGTTATTAGCAACGCGATATCCATCGATCGATGTGCAGCTCAATGCTATGACGCATGTGGATTCAAAGTTGTTGCAAACACACGATGCGGTATTGATGGCGCAATCAGTTGGGGGTTTGATCGATGCGGACGTGCGGTGCACGGTTTTGTTTGCAGAAGCACTCGGGCCTGTGATGAGTGCGGATCTTTACCAGCGCATCCAGATTCAAAAACCTCGGGATATTCTTAAACTGCCTTTACTGCACACCCGAACACGCGCTGAGGCTTGGGACACTTGGCTGCAAGTCCACGGTTTGACTTTGCCTGTCACAAAATCAAAAACTGCAATGCAACCGTTTCAGCATTACTACTTTAGTTTAGAAGCTGCGCTGCGCGGACAAGGCGTGTGCGTTGCTCCGTCGCATCTGGTGATGGATGACTTAGCCGCTGGTCGTTTGGTGGCGCCACTGGGGTTTGTGCCAAGCGGCTTGCAATATGTGTTATTGACAAAGATCATGCTTAGACCAATTGTGAGCAAATTCTGCGATTGGCTGATGGCAGAAGCTGAGCAAGTCAGACCGTAAGCCAATTGACGTGACCTCATAGAGCTGATTCAAAGCAGCGCGCTGTAACTGTATAACTGCACTAAGCGATCAGACGACCATAAAAAAACCGCCCGAAGGCGGTTTCTTGCAAATCAGAAAGCGGTTAATTACTTGACATGCTTACCGATCAGGCCAGCCATCTCGAACATCGAGACTTGGGCTTTGCCAAACACTTCTTTGAGCTTGGCATCTGCATTGACCATGCGCTTGTTCAGTTTGTCTTGCAGATTATTTTTCTTGATGTAGACCCACAGCTTGGAGACGATCTCGGTGCGTGGCATGGCGGCAGCGCCTACCACAGCAGCCAAAGCTGGGCTGAGGGTCAAAGCCTTCATGAACGCTGCGTTCGGTGTGCGCTTTTTAGCAGGCGCTTTTTTTGCTGCTACTTTTTTAGCTGGAGCAGCTTTCTTGGCTGGAGCAGCCTTCTTCGCAGGCGCTGCTTTTTTGGCAGGAGCCTTTTTCGCTGGGGCAGCTTTTTTAGCTGGAGCAGCTTTCTTGGCCGGTGCGGCCTTCTTAGCCGGAGCGGCTTTCTTCGCGGCGGCTTTTTTAGCCGGTGCTTTTTTTGCAGTTGCCATGATTGAAGATCCTTATAGAGTTAATTAACTTGTCGTTGGCATTGGCTCTTGCAAGCTTTCAACCTCAGACAATGCGGATGCTACTGTAAAAATAGCAAACTCTCCAGTGAAAAATGCATTTTTACGTGAGGAAATACGCTGATTTGCCTCTGAGCGCGTGTTCAGCTCAAGCTCAAAAGCGGTGCGCTCACATTTTGGAAGCATCGGCAGTGGGCTTTTTGAGCCTCGCTGCGAAGAACATCAACACCCCCAATAAGATCACGCCGCAGGCCAACCATTCGCTGCTTTGCACCAATTCGCCGCCCAGCCAAACGCCCAAAAGCAGAGCAATCACGGGGTTCACAAAGGCATAACTGGTGGCCAAAGCAGGCGACACGTTGGCGAGCAAAAACAGATAAGCGCTGAAAGCAACGAGAGAGCCAAACACCACCAAATAGCCCCAAGCGAGCAGTGCACGCGGCTCTAAGGCCCAAGAAATTTTTTCACCCACTGCGAGAGAAATCGCGAGTAACACTGCGCCACCACACAACATTTCACTCGCAAAGCCCATGGGCCCAGGTGCCAACGGCAGCTTCGTGGTTTGCAACACCGAGCCAATTGACCAAGTGAGCGTCGCGCCCAGCATGGCGAGTAAACCTGTGGTGGATGCGTTAAAACTCTTACCTGAGACAAGATAAATCACACCCGCAAAACCAATCAGCATGCCCACAATTTCCAGCTTCGATGGCCGCTTGCCAAATGGCAAACCAATCAGTGCCACCAGCATCGGCACGATGGCAATGAAGGTGGCAATCAGCCCCGAACCAATCGTAAGAGATGCCACGCCCACCAGCCCCATGCCACCTGCGAGCATCAAAGTGCCCACGATGAGCGCGTTGCGCCAATACCACGGTATATCTTGTGTTTTTGCACCCACTGACCATAGGGGAGGTGCTTTTTGCCCTCTGAGCAGCAGAAAAATCATCAGCACGGCGCCTGCTACCAAGAAGCGCGAGCCCATTTGAAAAAACGGCGGAAAGCTCACAAGTGCGAAACGAATCGCTAAATAGGTGGAGCCCCACACGAGATACACCGCTGCGAGAGCAAAGGCGATCAAAGTGGCGGATGGTTTGTTGATTAAAACGGTTGCAGCTGTCATGCAAGTATTGTCTTCAAGCCAAGAGCTGCTGGCTATGCATGATTGAAGTTAAGATGCATCTTCAACCTAAAAATTAAAGGCTATTCATGCTTGGCGCAGAGAATTTAGAAATTGACTCGTATGACACGCGCATCTTGGCAGAGCTGCAGCGCGATGCACGCATCTCCATGAGCGAGCTGGGCCGCCGCGTGCATCTCTCCCAACCTGCTGTGGCCGAGCGCGTGAAAAAGCTAGAAATCTCCGGTGTGATCACGGGTTATCACGCTGCCGTCAGCCCCGCTATGCTTGGCTACGGCATCCGCGCCTTCGTGCGCGTGGGGCGCGCCGATTACGCCACCGTGGTCAAGCGCGTGGAGCAATCGCCCGAGGTGATCAATGCGTTTAACGTGACAGGTGAAGACAGTTGGATTTTAGAAATCGCCGTGCAAGATGTGCCGCACTTAGATGAAGTGGTGAGCAAATTTTGCTTGCTCACCGAGACATCGACCTGCATTATTCTCAACAGCGCGAGAGAACATCACCCCTTGCAACCCGTGCGCCTCGTGCGCAGCACGCAAGGCAATCTAG
>JANMFP010000523.1:0-3559 GCA_031378135.1 Variovorax sp.
GCCGCATGCGATGCTGCTGGAGATTTTGACCGATCAAGCCTACGGCACGATGATCACCAGCAGGTAAATGACATCCCCCCCGAAGCGCCTTCGGCGCCTCCCCCAGCTACCGAAGGGCTTCTTGCAAAGCCCGGGGCGCCCCCAGCAGACCGGCAAAGCCAGATCTGCGGCGGCTGCTTGCACAGACATCTCATCTTCAAAGGATTCTTTGTGCGCTTACTCTTAGTCGAAGACGATGTGATGCTAGCCAGCGGGATCAAGCTGGGGTTGTGTGGCGCGGGTTATGCAGTGGATTGGGTGGGCTCGGGTGAGCGCGCGCTTGATGCGCTCAAAGCAGACAGCTTTGATGCGGCCATCGTTGACCTGGGTTTGCCAAAGATGGATGGCTTGGAGCTGACCAAACTGATGCGCAGCAGCGGCTACAGCTTGCCGATTTTGATTCTTACCGCACGCGATGCGCTGCAAGATCGCGTGCAGGGGCAGCTCAAACGGCTTGACCATGTAATCGTCTGCGCCATAGTCCAGCCCCTGCACGCGATCTTGCAGCGCATCGCGTGCGGTAAGAATCAAAATTGGCAAGCTGTAGCCGCTGGTGCGCATCAGTTTGATCAGTTCCAAGCCATCCATCTTTGGCAAACCCAGGTCAACGATGGCTGCATCAAAGCTGCCTGCTTTGAGCGCATCAAGCGCTCGCTCACCCGAACCCACCCAATCCACCGCGTAGCCCGCGCCACACAACCCCAGCTTGATCCCGCTGGCTAGCATCACATCGTCTTCGACAAGTAAAAGGCGCATAAATGAATCAGCCTTGATCAACGGCTGGTGATCATCGTGCCGTAGGCTTGATCGGTCAAAATTTCCAAAAGCATCGCATGTGGCACGCGGCCATCTACGATGTGCACCGCATTCACGCCGCTCTTGGCTGCATCAATTGCGCCAGCAATCTTGGGGATCATGCCGCCAGAGATCGTGCCATCAGCAATCAATTCATCGATTTGCCGCGAGGTCAGCTCAGTGAGCAGCTGGCCTTCTTTGTCCAATACGCCGCTGATATTGGTCAGCATCATGAGCTTTTCTGCTTTCAAAATCGTCGCAAGCTTTGCAGCCACCACGTCAGCATTGATGTTGTAGCTTTCATTCTTCTCGCCAAAGCCAATCGGGCTCACCACCGGAATGAACGCATCGTCTTGCAGGGCTTTCACCACGCTCGGATCAATCGCCACGATATCGCCCACTTGGCCCACATCATGCTCAATGCTCGCATCCTTCAAATCTAGCATCTTCAATTTCTTCGCGCGAATCAGCCCGCCATCGCGCCCCGTGAGACCCACAGCTTTGCCGCCCGCCGCATTGATGAGGCCCACAATGTCTTGCTGCACTTCCCCCGCCAAGACCCACTCCACCACTTCCATCGTCTCAGCGTCGGTGACGCGCATGCCTTGGATAAACTTGCCTTCTTTGCCCAAGCGCTTCAATGCCGCTTCAATCTGCGGCCCGCCGCCATGCACCACCACCGGATTCATGCCCACGAGTTTGAGCAGCACCACATCTTCTGCAAAATCTTCTTGCAACTGCGGATCGGTCATCGCATTGCCACCGTATTTGATCACGATGGTTTTGCCATGAAATTTGCGAATGTAAGGCAGCGCCTGCGCCAAGATTTCGGCTTTGTCGCGCGGGGCGATATGGGTGATGTCTGGGGTGGTGTTCATGGTGCAGTGACTAGCTGAAGTTTAAATATTGTAGAAGGCTTAGAAACAAGAGGAACGCAGAATTCACAGAAAGTACGCAGAAGACACAGAAAATCCTTTTGCATCTCTTCTGCGTTTTCTGCGTTTTCTGTGTCTCTGAATTTAATTTTTGAATTTTTGAAATTAAGCTTTAAACCGCCTGCGAATCAGCCCCAAGCCGAGCCATAGAGCCAATGCACCGAAAACCAGCAAAACAGTCAGGTGTTTGAAAGGCGTGGCGGGCATTTGCCCGATGAAGAAGGGGCGCACCAGCTCCACGGCTGCGGTGAGCGGCAGAAAATCGGTGATGGTCTGTAGCCAAGGTGGCAGCTGAGTGCGAGGGAAATACACGCCGCTGGTGAACGTCATCGGCACAAGGAAGAGCGTGAAGTAGTAGGTGAAAAAATCGTAGCCTTTGGCCAGCGCCGTGAAGATGAGGCCCATGCAAGCAAAACTGAATGCGACGATGGCCACAATCGGAAGCGCGAAGAGCACTTGTGGATGTTTCACAATGCCTAAGCCGGTCATCACCACAACAATCGCCAGCGTGGTGAACACTGCTTTGAACGTGGCCCACAGCAGCTCAGAGAGCACGACATCATCGAGCGTGATCGGTGCATTCATGATGCCATCCCACGTTTTCTGTACGGCCATACGCGAATAGCCTGAATACAAAATTTCAAAGCTCGCGGCGTTCATCGCGCTGGTACACATGTAGCCGCTCGCGACAAACACGAGATAAGGCATCGCCTGCCCGCCCCATTGCACCGCGCCTACTAAGGTGCCCAGGCCATAGCCAAATGCGACGAGTGAGATGAGCGGATCGGCCGTGTTGCCTAGCAAGCTGGGCCAAAAAAGTTTGCGCCAAACGAGCAGATTGCGCAGGAAGACTGGCCACCAGCGCTTGCTAAGGCTGGGCATGCGCCAGACGGAAAGGGCTGTGATGCTTTGAGACATTTTTATTCAGTTTTAAGAGTGTTGTGGGCAGTTAGCCGGCGTAAATATTGCACAGCGCGCTATTAAATTCATAGTAATCAGTTTTAGCCGTCTTCTCTGATCTGCCGCCCTGTGAGCTTGAGAAACAGGTCTTCTAAATTGGCAGGGCGGTGTAGGGTGCGCAGCAGCGGGAAGGCTTGTAGCGCAGCGAGCAAGGGGGCAGCTTGCCGTGTGTAGAGAAAGAGTGTTTCGCCGCTGACCTCAATGCGCGCGGCGTGCTCGGTCACGCTGCTTTCATGCTGCAAAGCCAGCGCTCCTACGCCATAAACTTCGACCACATCGCTTTCCAAATGCTGCGCGATCAACTCGCGTGGCCGGCCTTCGGCGATTTTTTTGCCGTGATCAATCACCAAGAGGCGGTGACACAAGCGCTCCGCTTCGTCCATGAAATGGGTGGTGAGCAGAATCGATTTGCCTTGGGCCGTGAGCGTTTGCAGCCGCTCCCACATCAAATGCCGCGCTTGCGGATCAAGGCCCGTGGTGGGTTCATCAAGCAGCAGCAAGCTTGGATCGTTCACCAAAGAGCGAGCTAGCGAGAGCCGCCGCTTCATGCCGCCTGAGAGTTCGCCGGGCTTGGCTTTGGCCTTGCTCGTGAGCGAGGCGAATTCGAGCAGCGCAGGAATGCGCGGCTCAATCTGCGCTTTTTTCATACCGAAATAGCGACCATAGACGAGGATGTTTTCCTCCAGCGTGAAATCCGGATCAAGCGTGTCAAACTGGCTCACCACGCCCAGCCGCGCTTTGATCTCGCTCGCTTGGCTTGGCATCTGCATGCCTAGGATTTCAATCTCGCCACTATCAGGCGCAGTTTGCCCAAGGCTCATGCGGATCGT
>JANMFP010000540.1:0-3574 GCA_031378135.1 Variovorax sp.
GGATGACGCGATGGCCCGGGCACGAAGTAATACGGGGTGCCGCTTGTTTGTGCTGCGCTCATGTTAGTTGTTCTCCTAAACTCAAAATCTTAAAACTAAGGGTCAATTAAGCTGTCTTGACAGCCCAATTGACAATCAATAACAAAACACCGATAAAAATAGCCACACCGATAAAACCAGCAGCAACCACATGAAGGGGATTGAGTCGCTGCGTATCTTTTTCAAACTCTGCTCGCGAGCGCAGGCCTACAAAGCTCCAAGCCACGGCTTTAACGGTGCGTAAGAGGCTCAAGCGCCCTCCTTGGCAGGAACGACGAGTGCAGTGTTTGTCTTCGGCGCGGGCGGTGTTTTACCGCCTACCTCAAAAAATGTGTAGCTCAATGTGATCGTCGTCACGTCTTTCGGAATTTTGGGATCAATCACAAAAGCTACTGGCCATTTTTTCTTCTCGCCAGGCTCGAGAGTGTATTGCTGGAAGCAAAAACATTCGAGCTTGTTGAAGTGCGGTGAAGCCTGCTTCGGTGCGTAGCTGGGGATCGCTTGCGCAGCCATTTTGCGGTTTTGGATGTTTTGGAACTCATACATCACGGTCATGAGCTCACCGGGATGTACCTCTAAGCTGCGTTTCTCGGGTTTGAAATCCCAAGGGCCACGTACGTTTGCGTCAAATTCGACCGTGATCGTGCGGCTTTTATCGACCTGTGTGTTGGCAGGAATGCTTTTCTTTGCGCCTGGGAGCTGTGTTTCGCCGAGCGACAGAATATTGATACCAGTCGCTTCACAGATCGCGCGATAAATTGGCACCAATGCGTAACTGAACGCTGCCATGCCCAAGCAGACTACGATGAGTTTGCCTGTCATTTTGAGATTTTCAGTTTTAATCTGCATGATGTCGTGCCGTGCTAGCTATCACTTACCAAAGAAGATCATTCGCACCATGAAGCCCACAAAGAACACTGCCACCACGGAGGCGAGAATCAATCCCGTGCGCAGATTTTTCTTTTTATGGTCTTCAGGTGAGCTCATGATTTGTTTTGCTGACAATTACATCGCAATGACTTTGGTCGCAGCAGCGTTCAGCTTGGGAGGTGTCTCGTAGGTGTGAAACGGTGCTGGAGAAGGCACTTCCCACTCCAAACCTTCAGCACCCTTGCCATCTGGATCTTGCCAAGGATTTTGCTTGGCTGGCTCGCCAATGCCTCGCATGGTGGGCAAAACCACGAAGAGAAAGAAGTAGACCTGAGCAAAACCAAATGCAAACGCACCAACGGATGCAATCGCGTTGAAGTCGGCAAACTGCATCGGGTAGTCAGCATAACGGCGCGGCATGCCAGCAAGACCCAAGAAGTGCATTGGGAAGAAGGTGAGGTTGAACGAGATCAGGCTCCACCAGAAGTGAATCTTGCCACGTTTTTCGTTGTACATCACGCCTGTCCATTTCGGGCTCCAGTAGTAGTAGCCAGCGAACAGCGCGTAGAGCGAGCCAGCAACAAGCACATAGTGAAAGTGCGCAACGACGTAATACGTGTCTTGCATTTGAGTATCCACAGGCGCCATTGACAAAATGAGACCCGTGAAGCCACCAAAGGTGAACACGAAGATAAAGCCGACTGCAAACAACATCGGTGTTTCAAACGTCATCTCGCCCTTCCACATTGTGGCAACCCAGTTAAAAATCTTCACACCTGTAGGAACAGCGATCAACATCGTCGCATACATGAAAAACAATTGTCCCGTCACTGGCATACCCGTGGTGAACATGTGGTGTGCCCACACGATGAAGGACAAAATTGCGATAGAAGAAGTGGCGTACACCATGGAGGCGTAACCAAACAGTTTTTTACGTGCAAATGCTGGAATGATCTGGCTGACGATACCGAAGGCCGGCAAGATCATGATGTACACCTCAGGGTGGCCGAAGAACCAGAAGATGTGCTGATAGAGCACTGGATCGCCGCCGCCAGCAGGGTTGAAGAAGCTGGTGCCGAAATGACGGTCCGTCAGCGTCATGGTGATCGCGCCTGCGAGCACGGGCATCACGGCAATCAAGAGGTAAGCAGTGATCAGCCATGTCCACACGAACATCGGCATTTTCATGAGTGTCATGCCGGGAGCGCGCATGTTCAGTATGGTCACAATGATATTGATCGAGCCCATGATGGAGCTTGCACCCAAAATATGCATGGCGAAAATAGCCGCATCCATACTTGGACCCATTTGTAGGGTAAGGGGCGCATACATTGTCCAACCAGCAGCTGGTGCACCGCCAGGCATAAAGAAGCTGCCAACCAGCATCAAAGATGCGGGAATCATCAGCCAGAATGAAAAGTTATTCATGCGGGCAAAAGCCATATCGCTTGCGCCGATTTGCAGCGGGATCATCCAGTTTGCAAAGCCGACGAAGGCGGGCATGATGGCGCCGAACACCATGATGATGCCGTGCATGGTCGTAAACTGGTTGAAGAGCTCAGGATTGACCAATTGCAAGCCGGGCTGGAACAATTCTGCGCGGATACCGAGCGCCAAAACGCCGCCGATCATCAACATCGCAAAAGAAAATAGCAAGTACAGCGTACCGATGTCTTTGTGATTGGTGGCATAGACCCAACGCTTCCAGCCGGTAGGGGCGTGGTGGTGATCATCATGGTGATCATCTGCGTGGCCGTGGTTATCAAGAACTGCGCTCATGATGTGTGAACCTCTGTTGATATAACTGTTGATGATTACTTGCGTGCAGCGGTAATGTCCGCGGGCTGCACAATTTGACCGGTTTTGTTAGACCAGTTGTTCTTGGTGAACGTAATCACCGCGGCAATTTCTGTGTCGGAAAGTTGCTTCCAAGCCGGCATTGCACCGTTGCCTTGGCCATTAAGCAAAATCGAGATTTGTTTGGATTTGTCTGCGTCGAGTACAACAGCTGCGCCATCAATTGCTTTGATTGGGCCAGCGCCTTTGCCGCTCGGTGTGTGGCAGGCGACGCAATTGGCGTTATAAACCTTCTCACCACGAGAGACCATGTCTGTAAGTGTCCAAACTTTCGTTGGATCGTCAGCTTTTGCAGCAGCTTTTTTCTTCTCGGTATCCACCCAAGCTGTGTATTCAGCAGGCGTGACGACTTTGACGTGAATAGGCATGTAAGCATGCTCTTTGCCACAGAGCTCGGCACATTGACCATAGAAATCACCTGTTTTCTCAGCGCGGAACCATGTATCGCGCACGAAGCCAGGAATCGCATCTTGCTTCACACCAAAGGCTGGCACCATCCAAGCGTGAATCACGTCATTCGCAGTCGTGATCACGCGGATTTTTTTGCCGACCGGCACGACCAATGGATTGTCGACCTTGAGCAAATAGTTGTCTGGCACAACGGTGCCTTTTGGTAAACCTGAATCGGATAAATTGCGGTGCGTCACATCAAGCGTAGAGACAAAACCAATGCCTTCGCCTTCGCCCTTGATGTAGTCGTAACCCCATTTCCATTGGTAGCCGGTAGCTTTGACGGTCAGGTCAGCGTTCGTTGTGTCTTTTTGAGCAACGAGCACTTTGGTCGCCGGCAGAGCCATGAAGATCACGA
>JANMFP010000062.1:0-1704 GCA_031378135.1 Variovorax sp.
GTCTTTCATGGCCTCGGCTTGGGCAATCGTGCGTGGAAAGCCATCAAACAGGAAGCCATTGGCGCAATCGGCTTGCAGGATGCGCTCTTTCACGAGGCCAATGATGATGTCGTCGCTCACCAGTTGGCCAGAATCCATCACCTTTTTAGCAGCGAGCCCCATTTCGGTGCCTGCTTTCACGGCAGCGCGCAGCATATCGCCGGTAGAGATTTGTGGAATGCCGAATTGCTTGCAAATAAAGCTCGCCTGTGTGCCTTTGCCAGCGCCGGGCGCGCCCAACAGAATCAGTTTCATCGGTATCCTCGGTTTTTTATCAACTAATCCAAGGATAGCATGCAGCCCCAACGGCGCGCTTACTGGGAAACGCTTGTTTTTGACCAGAGGGCGCGCACACGCTCCAAGTCTTCTGGCGTGTCCACCCCCGGCCCGGGCGCAGCTTCACTGATATGCACCGCGATTTTGTGGCCATGCCACAGCGCCCGCAGTTGCTCCAGCGATTCACTCACCTCAATCGGCGCTTGCTGCAGCTTGGGAAATTGGCGCAGGAAACCCGCGCGGTAGCTGTAAATGCCGACATGGCGCAGCGGCTTGGGTGCGCCCGGATGCTGATCTCGGTTGAAAGGGATCAAGCTGCGGCTGAAATACAGTGCATGATTTTGCGCATCGAGCACGACTTTGACGATATGGGGGTTGATCTGATCCGCCATCGAATCGATAGCGTGCGCCGCAGTTCCCATGCTACTCTGCGGTGATTTTTGGAGTATTTCTGCGACTTGGGAGATGAGGGCAGGATCCATCAAAGGCTCATCACCCTGCACGTTCACCACTATTCGCTCATCAGCCCATCCCAGAATGTCGCAGGCCTCGGCCAAACGATCTGAGCCGCTGGGGTGATCCACCTTGGTGAGCACGGCTTGGATGTTGTGTGCCGCACAAGCCCGGGCGATCGAAGCATCATCACAAGCCACGACCACCTGGCTTGCACCGGAGAGCAAAGCCCGCTGCGCCACGCGAACCACCATGGGTGCGCCGCCAATTTCTGCCAAAGGTTTATTGGGCAATCGCGTGGAGGCCAAACGCGCGGGGATGAGGACGGCAAAGCTCATGCGCTGTCCTCAAAGCGGGCTGGGGCGAGAGTTGTTTTGCGTGGGCGCTTTGCCATGCAATGCTTCCAACTCATCGTCGCTCAGGGTGCGCGCTTCGTTTTCGAGCAAGATGGGAATGCCGTCGCGGATGGAGTAGGCCAAGCGTGCACTGCGGCTCACCAACTCTGATTTTTCGCGATCCAGCGTGAGCGGGCCTTTGGTGACGGGGCAGACGAGGAGTTCTAAGAGTTTGGATTCCATGATGGTTTCACTTACGTTGTTAGAGCGATGATAGCTTTTCAAAAAAGGCTGTGGCAAATACTTCAGAGAGTTTGACTAGTAGGGGAACGGCGACTATCTAGCATTGGTGTGTGAGGGCAGTTTTCCACAACTTGATCGCGTCTTTTTCAGCTTGAATCAGCCACTCGCCTTTATTTAGTTTGCTTGGAGTGCTACTCATGTTATGGTTATCAGTGATAGCCATATTATCCTTTCAGTGCGTGATGCTTTTGCAGCTGCCAGTAAGACAAGCTGTGTGATCAAACCGCTATTGACGAATAGATTGCCTTGCGAGTGCGCCACCAGTATGAAGCCGCTGCCGTGATCTGCATGCTCGGTG
>JANMFP010000066.1:0-2550 GCA_031378135.1 Variovorax sp.
TTCAAAAAGCCGACCGCATCGTCGTGCTGGACAAAGGGCAGATAGTGGAGATCGGCAAACATGATGAACTCGTGAGCAAAGGCGGGGTGTATGCGAAGTTGGCGGCGTTGCAGTTTCGCGCACCAACGACTTGACCTTTTGCAATTGCTTCGCTTGCGCACCACCTGCTCGCCTGCTCTTAATTTCGTAGCAATTTGTGCAGATTCTATGCCGGCTAAAGGCCAAAACGATCTCAAATATTCGATGTCAAAGCGATAGACCAAGAATCACTCAAGCCAAGGCAGCCAAAGCATCGAGCGGGCTAGCCGTGCCGCCTGCAGCCACCTTGAGCACATGCGTATAGATCATCGTGGTAGACACATCCGAATGCCCTAGCAGCTCCAGCACTGTGCGAATATCCGTGCCGGCTTGCAGTAAATGCGTGGCAAAACTATGGCGCAAGGTATGCACCGAAACGGGCTTGATCATTCCCGCCAGCGGGACAGCCTTCTTGAGCGCTCTTTGCAAGCGCTCTTCAAACAAATGATGCCTGCGCTCTATGCCGCTGCGTGGGTCAATCGATAACGTAGGTGAAGGAAACACCCAAAACCAGCCTCAGCTTTTGCCCACTTGAGGATATTTGGCTTCCAAAGCATGCGGCGTTTCCACCCCACCGCGCTGAGCCTCTCGATCAGCCTCCCATTGCTCGCGCGCCTTTGAGACTTGCCGCCTCATAGCAGGCAACAAAGAGCGCGGCAGCATCACCACCCGATCCTTCCCGCCCTTGGCTTCGCGCACGATAATCACTTGCCGATCAAAATCCACATCTTTGACCCGAAGCCGCATGCCCTCCATCAAGCGCATGCCTGTGCCATACAACAGCTTAGCAAGCAATGCCGTGATGCCATCCATCTGAGCCAAAAGGCCAGCCACCTCGTCTTTGGTCAACACGCTCGGAATACGCCGCTTCTGCTGCGGGTGGCCAATATCGTCGAGCCATGGCAGTTTGATATCCAAGACCTCGCGGTACAAAAACAGGATGGCGCTCAGCGCTTGGTTGTGCGTAGAACTCGAAACCTTCCGATCTGCCGCAAACATGGATAAAAACGCCTGCACCTCAGGCGCACCCATGTCGCGCGGATGCCGCATTTTTCCGCTGCGGCCATGCCAGCGCACGAAAAACTTGACCCAATACAGGTACGTTTTTTCGGTGCTTAGGCTATAGTGGCAGTAACGAATTTGATCCCGCACTTGATCAAGTAAGCGCGGAGGCGAGCCAGAAGCAGTGCCGGGTTTCATGAATTCATTATAACTGTTAATTAAAACAGTATATTTGATGCAAGATTATGATTAAGAACGATTTTTAGGAATTACTATGCCCAACTTATACCGCAGCGCCATTCATATGCCGCAGGTTTTGCGGTATACATTACGTTAAATTGCTCCAATGACTCGTGTCGTGCTCACCTTTCAAAACCATGCGGAAACCCCGCGTACCTACTGGATCGAGCCTTGGGCGCATGACTTTACGTTGTTCCCTGATGAGACATTCGAATTGAGGATTAGCGCCGCAGGCGAGCCGCTCGTGGAGTATGTTCATGGGACAGCCGACACGCAGATATATCTCAACGACGAGGACTGGTCGGTAGTGCAAGACGGTCAGAAGCTTCCACTTGGCCACAATCGTCAATTCGCACCTTCTATGCAGAAAAAAGAGTACGTCGTGAAAGAGCAACTTAACCTGTTGATCGATTGGACCACCAACGGCGGCCGTTACCTTCCCCATTCTTCGGCCAGAAGTACGCCGTTGTCGTCCAATCATCGCCAACGTTAAAGCGCATGACAACCTCGTTTGGTGCTCGCCGGCTTCTCTTAATTTCTGGAGGCGTTGTCTTTGTGCTGGCTTCCTTGTACGGACTCATGGGTCTCTTCCAAGCGGTGATGTTGTTCACCGGCGAGCGCGCATTGAAAAACTCAAATATCTGGAGTTCGGTCTTCTTGGTAGCGGTCGCCTTGGCAACCATGTGCTTTGCCGCGAGCCGCCCTAAACACTCCAGTCGTGCCGCATATCTAGTCGTCGCTCGCGTTTTTTTGCTGGGTGTCTGCTTGATGCTTTCTGCCGCCGCCGCATGGCGAGTCGCAAGCGACTATATGGCGCTTGACTCCTGTCTTGATATTGGAGGCAGCTTCGACTACGTTCGCTCAGTTTGTGACCTCACCGAGTCTCATGCTGTTGTTTCCTTTTTTGCGTGGCGCGGTTTTTTCCTAACGAGCGCACTCGTGTTTGCTGTCCCTGTCGTTCTCGCTGCGGCGAGGCGGCGAAAAGCGAAGGAGGGCCGAATGCGCCTTAACATGTCAACCGACACGGACCAACAACAGCAGGAGGCGGCTTCGCCGCAGGGTGTTGTTGTCCGGTCATCTTCACGTTAGAGGCTAAAGGAGGTTGAGTATGAAATTGAGCGAAGACGCGGATCAGTTTGACGACTGGCAGGCATATTTCAGTTACGAGCTTTTGCGGATTGTAAAAGAAGGTCTCACAGAGCTGCCACTATCTGCAGAGCTAGTGCGAGA
>JANMFP010000590.1:0-3137 GCA_031378135.1 Variovorax sp.
GAATCGGTGCCGAAATCACGGCCTGGCGCAATGGCCACGTGGGCGCGGCGCATGATCTCGAAGGCAAAATCCCAGCTGCTGGCGACTCCTAGCTTGGCAAAGAGCGGCGATGCATCGGCATACACATAAAACGCACCATCCGGCGCCACAGGAATGGAAAAGCCCAAGGTTTGAAGAGCTGGCAAGAAGAAATCCCGGCGCGCTTTGAATTGCGCGCGGCGCTCTTCATAAATCGCGATGCTTTTCGGATCAAAGCAGGCGAGCGCCGCTTGCTGGGAAATGCTGCTGGCGCAGATGAAGAGGTTTTGTGCGAGGCGCTCAATGGGTGCCACGAGTGCTTCAGGCACAACCAGCCAGCCCAGCCGCCAGCCCGTCATGTTGAAATATTTGGAAAAGCTGTTGATGCTGATGATGTCATCGCCTAACTCAAGCGCGGATTGACCGAAGGCTCCATCGTGGCTCAGGCCAAGGTAAATCTCATCAATCATCGTGATGCCATTTTTTGAACGCACGAACTCGACGATTTTCTTCAACGCAGTAGGTGCAATCGATGTGCCGGTGGGGTTGGAGGGAGAGGCAAGCAACACGCCGCGCGTCCGCTCGCCCCAATGAAGTTGCACTTTGGCAGCCGATAGCTGAAAGCGCTCTTCGGGTGTGGTGGCAATCATCTTCGCCACGCCATCGGCGGCTTGTACGAATTGCCGATTGCACGGGTAGCTCGGGTCGGGCATCAAAATCTCATCGCCTGCGTCGATGAGCGCAAGGCAAGCGAGCTGTAGGCCGGCCGATGCGCCAGCGGTGATGATGATGCGGTTGGCAGGAATATCCAACTGAAAGCGCTGGGCATACCAAGCGCTGATTTTTGCGCGAAGCGGCTCGATGCCGTTGGCGTTGGTGTAACCCGTTTTGCCTTGCTCAATCACTTGAGCTGCAGCGGCTTGCACGAGCGGCGGTGCGGTGAAATCCGGCTCACCCACGCTCAGAAAAATCATCGGCTTGTCGGTATGCGCCACCTTCTTTGCCAACTCAGCCGCTTGTTTGAACACTTCCATCACGTAGAAGGGTTCGATCTTTTCAGCTCTTTGGGATATTTTCATAGGGCTTTGTAGGGCAGAGAGAAATACCGGACGCACAAGATGCAGAGGTTACGCAGAAAAAATACAAAAAAAGCAAAATACCAACCCGTTTAAGTCAATCCAGTGGATGTGCAACATCCCTTTTCGGTCTTCTTGTCTTTTTGGTATTCCTTCTGCGTAACCTCTGCGTCTTCTGCGTCCGGTATTTGAATTGAATTCATCAATCTTGCAGTTTCGATTGAGAAGCTGCGTTATCTGCCGCCACTTCCATCGCACGCAACTGCGGGGCGAGTTTGTTCAAGATGCCGTTGATGTATTTGAAGCCATCCGTGCCACCAAAGGCCTTGGCTTGCTCAATGTATTCGTTGATGATCACGCGCCAAGGCACATCGAGGCAATGTTTGAATTCGTAGGCGCCCATCCACATGATGCAGTGCTCTATGGGAGAGATTTCAGCCCAAGGGCGATCTAGGTGCGGCTCGATCAGTGCATCAAATTCTGCGCTGGATTCGATGCAGCCACGAAACAGTGCATCGAAATGCACAGAGTCTGCTTTGGAGAAGCCTTGCAAATTGCGAGTGAACTCGTCGATCTCATCGGTGGCTTGCTTGCCGACGCGATGTTGATAGAGCGCTTGCACAGCGAATTCGCGAGCGCGGGTGCGAGCGGCGCGCATGGCGGTTTTGCTAGCAAATTCTTTGCGCTTCGCTATTAATTTGCTAGCAGTATGCGCAGATTTCTTGCCGGCTAAAGGAGTATTTTCCATATATTTTTCTTAACTATCGCTGTTAGTAGGCGCTTGATACGCTTTAAGCCAAATCGTTCAGCAAATTAGCCATCTCTACAGCGACTCGAGCCGCATCGCGGCCTTTGTCTTCTTGGCGAGCAATGGCCTGCGCCATGTTTTCAACCGTGAGAATCGCGTTGGCTATCGGCAGCTTGTAATCCAGAGCCACGCGCGTGACGGCTGCGCCGGATTCGTTGGCCACGAGCTCAAAGTGGTACGTCTCCCCGCGAATGATGCAGCCCAGTGCAATCAAAGCATCGTATTGGCTGTTCTCCGCTAAGGCTTGCAGCGCAATCGGCACTTCGAGTGCGCCAGGCACGGTGAACACATCAATATGCTTAGGCGAAACACCGAGCTTGGCAAGCTCGTCTTTGCATGCTGCAGCCAGTGCATTCGTCACGCTTTCGTTGAAGCGAGCTTGCACGATGCCGATGTAGAGCTTCTTGCCGTTAAGCAAGTCTTCTTGGGCGGTGCCTTTTTCTGATCCGAACATGGTTTCTTTCCGAGAGTAAAAGTCTGCTTTTTGTTTGTTTTGAATTGAATTACGGATTCGCAATGTAGCCAGCAATCTCCAGCCCATAACCCGCCATGCTGGGCATGCGGCGGGGTTTGCCCATGAGCATCATTCGGCGCACGCCGGCTTCGCGCAGGATTTGCACGCCAATGCCATAGGTGCGCAAATCCATGCGGCCACGCTCAGGGCCATACGAAGGGCGGGCGTTGCCTTCAAATTGCGCGACCAATTGTTCTGCGCTTTCGCCGCAGTTAAGCAGCACCGCCACGCCTCGTCCTTGGTTGTTCAAATAAGCCAAACTTTGTTGCAAGCTCCAGCTGTGCATGCTGCTGCCTTGAGCCAATGCATCAAACACCGAGAGCGGCTCATGCACGCGAGCGGGTACGGTCTCTCCATCTTCCCATTTGCCTTTCACCAGCGCCATGTGAATGCCGCCGCTCGGCTTGTCTTTGAAGAGCAGGGCTTTAAAGTCACCCTGCGGCGTTTGCAATTGGCGCTCGCCGATTTTTTCTACCAAGCTTTCTGTGCGGCTGCGGTATTCGATCAGGTCTGCAATCGTGCCGATTTTGAGGCCATGCTCAGCAGCGAAAGTTTGCAGATCGGGCATGCGCGCCATCGTGCCATCGTCTTTCATGATCTCGCAAATCACCGCAGCGGGCATGCAGCCGGCCATGGCGGCGAGATCGCAGCCTGCCTCGGTGTGGCCAGCGCGAATCAGCACGCCGCCATCCTGCGCTTGCAATGGGAACACATGGCCGGG
>JANMFP010000608.1:0-3069 GCA_031378135.1 Variovorax sp.
ATGGAATTTTTCACGCTGCGCCCGGTAGGCGACAGCATGGCGCTCACCATTTGGGGCTCCACATCGAGCTGGACGCTGACCGCGCTGCCGCTCTTCTTGTGGATGGGCGAAATCCTGTTTCGCAGCAAGCTCTCCAGCGACATGTTCAAAGGCCTTGCGCCATGGCTCAACAAACTGCCTGGCCGCTTGCTACACACCAATGTGATTGGCTGCACGATTTTTGCCGCCGTATCGGGCTCGTCTGCAGCCACCTGCGCCACGATTGGCAAGATCACTTTGCCAGAACTCAAAAAGCGCGGCTACCCAGAAGACATTTCTATCGGCACTTTAGCTGGCGCGGGTACGCTTGGCCTCCTCATTCCGCCCTCCATCATCATGATCGTCTATGGCGTGGCAGCCAATGTCTCGATTGCCAAGCTCTTCATTGCAGGTGTGATCCCGGGCATTTTGCTTGCCATGATGTTCTCGGGCTACATCATCGTTTGGGCGCTGATGAATCCGGGCAAAGTGCCTGCGGCGGATGCGGGCATGAGCTTCAAGCAAAAGCTCTACGAATCGCGCCATTTGATCCCGGTGGTCACGCTGATTGGCTTGGTGCTTGGTTCGATTTATTCCGGCATCGCTACAGCAACAGAAGCGGCTGCTTTCGGCGTGGCTGGCTCGTTGATTCTTTCTAAAATCGAAGGCTCGCTCAATTGGGAGAGCTTCAAAGAAGGGCTGATCGCAGGCTGCCGCGTGTATTGCATGATCGGCCTGATCCTCGCGGGCGCGGCCTTTCTCACTCTCGCGATGGGCTTCGTTGGCCTGCCGCGTCAATTGGCTGAATGGATTGGCGTGCTCAATCTCTCGCCCTTTGGTCTGATCTTGCTGCTCACCGGTTTCTTCATTGTCTTGGGTTGCTTCTTGGATGGCATCAGCATGGTGGTGCTTACGGTGGCGGTGCTCTTGCCCACGGTGCAAGCGGCGAATTTGGATTTGATCTGGTTTGGCATTTTCATCGTGCTGGTGGTGGAGATGGCGCAGATCACACCGCCCGTGGGCTTCAATTTGTTTGTGATTCAGGGATTAACCAAGTACGACATCGTGCGCATTGCTCGCAACGCGTTTCCGCTGTTTGTGCTGATGCTGGTGGCCGTCTTGGCTACCTATTTCTTCCAAGACATCGTCCTCTGGCTTCCGCGCCAAATGGGCTAATCAGGAGAGTTTCATGAAATTCATCGCATGGGCTGCCTTGCTGGCAGCAGGGACAAGCTTTGCCCAAAATTCCACATCTGTGAATTGGCAACTGGCCACAGGTTATCGCGCTGAGAGCTTTCACGGCCGAAATTTGGCTCTGTTTGCAGACGATGTCAAAACCGCCACCAAGAATCAATTAACGATTGAGGTGAAAGCCAACAACAGCTTGGTGAAGCTTCCCGAAATCCGCGCAGCGGTGGAGTCTGGCAAGGTGCAGGCGGGCGAATCCATCATGAGTGGCATCACCAAAGAGATTCCCACCAGCGGCGCAGATTCTGTGCCCTTTGTGGTGGGCACGTATGCGGATGCGGCGCGGCTTTGGAAGAGCCAGCGGCCTCTGACTGAAAAAGCTTTCGCCCAGCGCGGGCTCAAAGTGCTCTATGCCGTGCCTTGGCCTCCGCAAGGGTTGCACAGCAAAAAACCAATCACGACCGTGCAGGATTTCAAAGGCACGACGATGCGCACCTATAACCCATCCACCCAGCGCATCGCTGAGTTGCTAGGCGCCAAGGGCGTCGATGTGCCGATGGTGGAAGTGGGCAAAGCGCTCAAAGAAGGGCGCATGGACAGCATGATTACCTCCGCCGTCACAGGTGCTGAAAACAAGGTCTGGGGCGACATCAAGTTTTACTACGAGATCAATGCTTGGTTTCCAAAAAATATCGTCTATGTGAACGCCCAAGCTTTCAATGCATTGCCTGCAGCAACGCAAAAAGCAGTGATGGAGGCTGCAATACAAGCCGAGCAGCGCGGCTGGCAAATGAGCCAGAAAGCAGCGATTGATGCCACCGAAGAGCTGCGCGCCAATGGCGTAAAAATTGAGCGTATTCCGCGCGAGATTGAATCAGCTTTGAAGCGCTTGGGTGAAAAGTTTTCCCGCGAATGGGTCAGCAGCGTAGGCACAGAAGCCAATGCGATCTTCACGCCATATTACTTTGATGGTATTTACGCTCCTCAAGTGGCTCAAAGCCCGGCAAAATAAACACACTCTCTGATCAACAACATGAATTCAACTCCGACACCAACAGTAGCAATGCCCCGCTGGCAATTCTGGATCGACCGTGGCGGCACATTCACGGATATCGTGGGTAAGCGGCCTGATGGCTCGCTGGTGACGCACAAGCTGCTTTCGGAAAATCCCGAGCAATACAAAGATGCGGCAGTCGCTGGTATTCGGCATTTGTTGGGCTTGAAGCCGGGCGAGCTGGTGCGCTCGGATTTGGTGGAATGCGTGAAGATGGGCACAACGGTCGCAACCAATGCGCTGCTGGAGCGCAAAGGCGAGCCAACTTTGCTGGTGACGACGATGGGCTTTCGCGATGCGCTACGTATTGCGTATCAAAATCGGCCGCGTTTGTTTGATCGCAATATTGTGTTGCCTGAGTTGCTTTACAGCGCAGTGATTGAGGCGCAGGAGCGCATCGGGGCGGACGGCGAAGTGATCACCCAGCTAGACGAGGCGCTATTAAAAACGGAGCTTCTCGCGCAGCATTCAAGCGGGCTAAGGTCTGTTTCTATTTGTTTTATGCATGGCTATCGTTACACGGCGCATGAGCTGGCGGCTGAAAGAATTGCCAAAGAAGTCGGCTTCACGCAGGTCAGTGTGAGCCACAAAACTTCGCCAATGATGAAGTTTGTGAGCCGGGGTGACACGACGGTCGTAGATGCGTATCTGTCGCCGATTCTGAGCCGCTATGTGAGCCAAGTGGCGAGCGAGCTGCCGGGTGTGAAACTGTTTTTCATGCAATCCTCAGGCGGCCTCACGGATGCACGTGCCTTCCAAGGCAAGGATGCGATTTTGTCAGGTCCAGCAGGCGGTATTGTGGGCATGGC
>JANMFP010000611.1:0-1544 GCA_031378135.1 Variovorax sp.
TGCGCACAAGAATCAGCGCAACTCGATGCGCTGGTGCAATCTGCGGGATGCCGCAAAAGCAATCCGCTGGGCGCGATGGCCTATGTGCAAGCTTTGTTGGAGCTGATCAACCGCAGCGCTGCCCCACCCGATATTCGCAAAGTTTGGGCTGATCATTTGTTGCCCGCGCTAAGCTCGCAGCTGGCTTGGGTGTACTTGCAATTGCATGCCGTGTTGCGCGATCCCTCTAGTCGCGATGCGAGCGCGATGGCTCAAGCCGATGGCTTTGCAGAGCTTGCGGCTGTGAGCTTTGGTTTTGTGCAGGCCCAGCCCGATCCGGCTGCGCTTGATGAAGAAACCGGGCTAGACACGCAAACCCAACAACTCGCTGAGCAAGCCAGCCGCACGGTACTGCGCTTGCGCAAGCATCTAGGGCTGCAAGCAGAACAGGGCGATGCGCTGGCGCTTGCTTTGAGCAGCAGCCCGATGGATGCGCTTTTGAAAGATTTGGATCTTGCCGAGCAGCTCATGGCGCAAATCCGCGAACGCGGCCTGCCCATGCCTTCGATGGATGAGAGTATGGATGCTTGGCAGGCGGTGACTCAGGCGCAGGCTGATGCACAAATGAAGCCTGCGCAAGAAAAAGCGCCCGTGCAGCCAGCCAGTGATGTGCAAATTGCCGAGCTGCTCAAAAGCTATCAAAACACCACATCACCGAGCCTAGAGCGCGTGCCCGTGCCGCTGCGCGAAGCCTTGGAAGATTTAAAACTGCCGCTGCTCTTGTTCGCCCATCATGAGCCCAGTTTGCTCACCGACGATCAACATGCCGCACAGAAATTTTTGACGCTGATCACGCAGCGTAGCTTGCGCTATGCCAGCGAAATGGCCGAAGGTTTTGTGGCCTTCATGACGCCCGTAGACAAGCTCATCGAAGCGATTGCCGCGATGCGCCAGCCGAGCAGCCGCGTGTTTGAGCAAGCATTCACGAGCTTGTCTACTGTTTGGCAACGTCAAGACGAAGCTGCCGCGCAAGAAGGCAAGCGCAAAGCCCAAGAACTGGAGCAAATGCAAACTGCAAAGCAGCTCGCTGGCCGCTTAGGTTTTCAGCTGGTCGGGCGAAAAGATGCAGGCGATGCGCCGCCTATGGTCAAGCAATTCCTCATGGGGCCTTGGGCGCAAGTGTTAGCCAAGGCGCAACTGTTTCCCCAAGATGCTGGCGATGTGCAGCGCTACACGCAGGCGCTCGCCGGCTTGCTCTGGAGCGTCTCGCTGCGCCGCGCTGCACCGCGCAAAGCTGAGCATACGGCGCTGGTTGCTCAACTCGCCCCTGTGCTCAAAGCGGGTTTGCAAAGCATTGGCATGCCTGATGTTCAGGCTGATGCTTTGCTCTCAGATATCAAGAAGCTGCAAGAGGCGGTGCAGGCCTGTGTGGTGGCACCAGACGCCGATACTTCTGTGAGCGATCCCGCGCCGCTTTTGGCTTGAGCTTGGCTTGAAGCTTTCGTTAAAGCGAGATCAGCGCAGCAACTTTTTGCGCACCAGATGAATATTGCTGCGCAAAGCGT
>JANMFP010000028.1:0-20602 GCA_031378135.1 Variovorax sp.
GCGTTCGCTGTTGGTGACTGTGCCTTCCTTTTCGCCCCAGGTGGTGGCGGGCAGCAAGAGATCGGCGTATCGGGCTGTCTCGGTATTGAGATAAGCTTCTTGCAAGACAACGATTTCTGCGCGTTCCAAGGCGCGGCGCACAGTGGCTTGATCGGGCATGCTTTGCGCAGGGTTGGTGCAGGCGATCCAGAGGGCTTTGATGTCGCCATCGGCTGCGACTTGGAACATTTCTACGGCGGTTTTACCGGGTGTGCTGGGCACATCCTTGATGCCCCACAGCGCAGCGACTTCTGCGCGATGCGTGGGGTTGGCCATATCGCGGTGCGCTGAGAGCAAATTGGCCAAGCCGCCGACTTCGCGGCCACCCATCGCATTGGGCTGGCCGGTGAGTGAGAACGGACCAGCGCCGGGTTTGCCGATTTGCGCGGTGGCTAAATGTAGATTGATGAGTGAGGCGTTTTTCGCTGTTCCACTGCTGGATTGGTTGAGGCCTTGGCAATAGAGGCTGAGGGTTGCGCGATGCGCTGCGTCGCTCAATCCACTGGTGGCGAAAAGCTTGGCAGCCTCAAACAAATCTTCTTTTTTGATGCCGCAAATTTGCGCCACATGATCAGGCGTGTAGTCGCGAGCGAGAGTTTTGAGTTCGTCGAAACCGTTCGTATGCGCTGCGATGTAGGCCTGATCAATCCAGCCTTCCCAAAGCATGATGTGCAGCATGCCGTTGAACAGCGCCACGTCTGTGCCAGGCAGTAGCGGCAAATAGACATCGGCGATTTCAGCGGTGTCGGTTTTGCGTGGGTCGGCAAAAATGATTTTTAAAGCTGGATTGTTTTTCTTGGCTTCTTCAATGCGGCGAAAAAGAATAGGATGCGCATAAGCCGTGTTGCTGCCGACAATAAAAATGCAACTCGCATGGTTCACATCATCGTAGCAAGCAGGCGGCGCATCCGCGCCCAGCGTTTGCTTGTAGCCCGCCACGGCACTGCTCATGCACAAACGCGAATTCGTATCGATGTTGTTCGTGCCGATTTGGCCTTTAACGAGTTTGTTGAAAACGTAATAGTCTTCAGTGAGCAATTGGCCTGAGATGTAAAACCCCACGGCTTCAGCACCATGCTCTTGGATGATTTGTGCGAATGAAGTAGCTGCGAAGTCGAGCGCAGTGTCCCACGATACTGGTTTGGCCTTCTCGCCACGATGCTCGCGCCGCATCGGCTGCAGGAGCCGTGTTTGCCGTGTGATGGGTGCGCTTGCCGTGAGTGCGAGTGTTGAGCCTTTGGTGCATAGCCTGCCGAAATTCGCCGGATGATCTGGATCGCCGCGCACGCCGGTGATCTGCGTGCCCACGCTTTCAATGATCACGCCGCAGCCTACGCCGCAATACGGACACGTCGAGCGTGTTTCCTTCAGCATGAGCAGTCCGTACTGTGGTGTTCGTCGTGCATCGCACAGCGATCCGCCGCGAAGACGGCGAGATCGCAATACGGGCAGGTGCTCTTGGTTTCTTTCATGAGAGTGTCAGGCTGGTACGGTGCGAAGCGCTGGGCCTGCAATCGGGCGAGTTTCACTGACGGCATGACTGGATAATTCTGTCGTGTCCAAATAAACCTCGCCATCTTTGACCTGCACAGCAAATTTAGGTGTGCAGCCTTCATCGGGCGCTTTCGCGCAACCATCAGCTAAGCCGATGTTCCAGTTGTGCAGCGGGCAAGCTACGGATGTGCCATGCACGATGCCTTGGCTCAAAGGGCCTCCTTTGTGGGGGCAGCGGTCGAGCAAAGCAAATACTTGATCCTCGCTGTTGCGAAACACAGCCACATCCATGCCTTGCTCTCGCGTAACGCGGCGCGAGCCGAGCACGGGGATGTCGGTGACGAGGCAGATTTTTTTCCAGTTGTTCATTTTGTGTATTGGGAAGATTTAAATACCGGACGCAGAGGACGCAAAGGTTATGCAGAAGACGCAAAAAAGTCAGAAGAATTCAAAAAGGAAAAACAATTTCAACCCATTTTGTATTTCTCTTTTTTGTTATTTTTTCTGCGTAACCTTTGCGTCTTCTGCGTCCGGAATTTGGTATTAAAGATTTCAACCCGCCAAAGCCTCAAACTGCCGTGTATCCACAGCCGCTTTGTCAAATTCAAACCAAGGATCAGGCTCGCCATCCAATGCGAATTGCAAGCGTTCCCACAGTGCTTTGCGCCCTTCGTGATCATCCAGAATTTTCTTTTTCACGTAGTCCAAGCCCACGCGCGAGACGTAATGCACCGTGCGCTCCAGATACCAGCCTTCTTGGCGATACAGCTCACAAAATGCGCCCGTGTATTCCAGCACTTCTTCTGCCGTTTTGAGCTTGGTGAAGAAATGCGCTACTTCGGTTTTGATGCCGCCATTGCCCGCGACATACATTTCCCAGCCGCTGTCTACACCGATGATGCCCACATCTTTGATGCCAGCCTCCGCACAGTTTCGGGGGCAGCCGCTGACGGCGAATTTCACTTTGTGCGGGGCATACATGCGCCACATGGCGCGCTCTAAATCTTTGCCCATTTGGGTGGAATCTTGCGTGCCCATACGGCACCATTCGCTGCCCACGCAAGTCTTCACCGTGCGCAAAGCTTTCGCATAGGCATGGCCGGAAGGCATGCCAATGTCTTTCCACACATTGACCAGATCTTCTTTTTTCACGCCAAGCAAATCGATGCGCTGCCCGCCTGTGACTTTCACTGTGGGAATGTTGTATTTGTCCACCGCATCGGCAATTCGGCGCAGCTCAGAAGCCGTCGTCTCGCCGCCCCACATGCGCGGGATCACGCTGTACGTGCCATCTTTCTGAATGTTGGCATGCGAGCGTTCATTGATGAAGCGGCTTTGCGGATCGTCTTTGGCTTCTTTGGGCCAAGTGGAAGTGACGTAATAGTTCAAAGCAGGGCGGCAGGAGGTGCAGCCGTTGGGCGTTTTCCAATCCATGAACTTCATGGTGTCGCCAATCGTGAGCAATTTGTTCTCACGAATTGCGTCGCGCACGGCTTGGTGGCCATGATCGGTACAGCCGCACATGGCTTTGTTTTTCGGCGTGGCGGAATAATCGCCGCCTGCGGTGAACATCAAAATTTGCTCGACCAAACCGGTACAAGAGCCGCAAGAGGCGCTGGCCTTCGTGTGCTTTTTCACTTCATCCAAAGTGAACAAACCCTTCTCGCGAATCGCTTTGCAGATCGTGCCTTTGTTCACGCCATTGCAGCCGCAAACTTCATCTGTGTCTGCCATGCTGGCTGCTTTGGTGTGGCCTTGGTGGCCCACATCGCCAATCCCATTGTTGAGCGCCGCTTCGCCAAACATCAGCTTGTCACGAATCTCACTCACGTTTTTGCCATCGCGCAGCAGCTTGAAATAGTAGCTGCCATCAACGGTATCGCCATACAGGCATGCGCCGACGAGCTTGTCGTCTTTGAGCACGAGTTTTTTGTACACGCCACCAAACGGATCACTCATCACGATCTCTTCAAAGCCTTCGCCTCCAGTAAAGTTGCCAGCGCTGAAGAGATCAATGCCAGTGACTTTGAGCTTGGTTGAAGTGAGCGAGCCTTGATAGCGGCCAATGCCAAACTGCGCCAAATGATTCGCCGCCACTTTGGCCTGCTCAAACAAGGGTGCAACGAGGCCATAAGCAATGCCACGATGCGCTGCGCATTCACCCACGCTGTAAATCCGCGCATCGGTCACGGTTTGCATCGTGTCGTTCACCACAATGCCTTTGTCGCAATGCAATCGCATGCTTTGCGCGAGCGCCACATTCGGGCGAATGCCCACGGCCATCACCACCAAATCAGCCGGAATTTCTTTGCCGTCTTTGAACTTCAAAGCCATCACGCGGCCGTCTTTATCGGGGATGAGTTCTTGCGTTTGCGCGCCCATCATGAAACTCAGGCCTCGATCTTCGAGAGATTTGCGCAGCAAGCCGCCCGCTACATCATCAAGCTGCCGCTCCATGAGCCAAGGCATCACGTGAATCACCGTCACATCCATGCCGCGCAGCATCAAACCATTCGCGGCTTCCAAGCCCAACAAGCCGCCGCCAATCACAACAGCTTTTTTGTATTTCTTCGCTGCATCAATCATCGCGTTGGTGTCTGCTATATCGCGATACGCAATCACGCCTTTCAAATCTTTGCCGGGAACGGGAAGAATGAAAGGATTGGAGCCTGTGCACATCAGCAAGCGGTCGTATTCTTCTTCCGTGCCATCTTCGGCACGCACGATTCGCTTGATGCGATCCACTTCCACCACTTTTTTGCCAGCATGCAAGGTGATGTTGTTTTCTTTGTACCACTCCCAAGAGTTGAGCACGATCTCATCAAGCGTTTGCTCGCCTGCGAGCACGGGGGAGAGCAGAATGCGGTTGTAATTAGGGTGAGGCTCTGCACCAAATACGGTCACGTCATACAACTCTGGCGCGATTTTGAGCAACTCTTCAATCGTGCGCACGCCTGCCATGCCATTGCCCACCATCACTAATTTTGATTTTTTCACGCGTCCAACCTCCACAGTATTGCTCTTCTTTTGCAAATGCTGTGCCACAAGCGGCGGCGCTTCATGCACCACATCGGTGCTGAGCGCTTTTAGCGGGAACGATGCCCGTTAAACTCGATACATGAATTTGATCAGCGCACCATGACAGTACCCCAACAACAAGGCATTCGCTTGGCAAAGCGCCTTGCAGAACTTCTGAACTGCTCGCGCAGCCAGTCTGAGCAATACATCGAAGGCGGTTGGGTGCGGGTCAATGGAGTGGTGCAAGACAGCCCGCAGCATCGCGTGACCGATGAGCGCATTGAGCTCGATAAAGATGCCACGCTGCTCGACATTTTGCCGATGACGATTCTGCTGCACAAACCGCCGGGCTACGCGTGGGATGAGTCGCAAGGCAAGGCGATGCCTAGCGCCAGCAGCCTGGTTGACGCCGCGCATCGCAGCGCCTCGGACCCCTCGCGCATCCGCTTGCTCAGTAAACATCTGAAAAACCAAGCATGCGTGACGCCGCTTGAGAGCGGCGCGAGCGGCTTGCTCGTTTTCAGCCAAGATTTCCCCATTCAACGCAAGCTGTGGACTGACGCGAATTTCGTCGAGAACGAATCGATTGTGGAAGTGCAGGGCGCGGTAGATGAGGAAACGCTTGACGCGCTGAATCGCCCCTTCATGCGGCGAGATCGCTTGGTGCTGCATGCGAAAGTGGCGCTGAGCAAGAGCAATGAGAAAGTCACCGGACTGCGCTTTGCCGTCAAAGGCGCAGAGCCCGGGCGCATCGCGATGCTGTGTGAGCACTATGGCTTGCAGGTGATTGGCATGAAGCGCATTCGCGTGGGGCGTGTGCCATTGTCTGACCTGCCGGTCGGGCAATGGCGATTTTTGCAAAGCTTTGAACGCTTCTAAGCGCAACAACTCGCGTGCATCACAACAGGGCACGGAGATTGCTTAAACTGGTGCATGGCCTTTGAGATTGATATCGGATTTACCTCGCTGACCGGCAAGAAGCCGATCAACGAAGATTTTTGCGCGGCTATGTTGCCCGAGCCGGGGCGCGAGGGCTTTGGGGCGATTTGCGCGATAGCGGACGGCGTGAGCACCGGCGGCAAAGGCAAAGAAGCCGCGCAAACCACGGTGATGAGCTTGGTCCACGATTATTTCGGCACGCGCGAGACCTGGGATACCACAGTTGCGCTTGACCGCGTCATTAGCGCACACAACACATGGCTCGCCGGTGTGAACCGTCGCCGCGCCGCCAGCAATCATTGTGGCCTCACGACGCTCACCGCCCTCGTGATGCGCGGGCAAACCTACACGCTCGCGCATGTGGGCGATTCGCGCGCTTATCTGCTGCGCGCAGGCAAGCTCGAATTGCTGACGCACGATCATGTCGCGCAACACCCTGATTTCAAGCATCAGTTGCTTCGAGCCGTGGGCGCGGATGAGCGCTTGGTGGTGGATTACAGCCAAGGTGATTTGCAAGTGGGCGATGTGTTTATGTTGCTCACCGATGGCGTGCATGGCAGTATTCCTGATCGGCGCTTGAAAGTATTTGCCGAGCTAGGCGCTTCGCAGGAAATTGCCGATGCATTAGCTGCTGCCGCTTTAGATTTCGGCAGCCAAGACAATGCGAGCGCGCTGGTGGTGCGCATTCTTGGGCTGCAAGAATCGCATCTGCGCGATGAAGAGCTTGCTGCGCAGCAATTGCCGGTGCCGCCCAAGCTCAAAATCGGTGAGGTCATTGATGGCTTGGCCGTGACTTCGCTGATTGCAGACTCAGATGTGAACCTGCTCTACCAAGTGCGCGATCCGCAATCGCAAAAGCTCTATGCGCTGAAAACCCTGCATCCCAGCCGCGAGAAAGATCCCGAGGAGCGCAACATGCTCGCGCATGAAGCGTGGCTGGCCAAGCGCATGCAAACCAGCAGCGCAAGCGATCATTTGGTGCATCTTCACCCGCGCCCTCCTGGCTTAGTCCATCCTAACTCAGCTCATCCCAACAGCAGCTATTTTTATCTGCTCTACGATTGGCACACTGGGCAAACTTTGCAGCAAGCCTTGCAAGAGCGCGGCAAGCTTGAAGTGCCACAAGCGGTGCAAACGGCCATCGCCGTGCTCAAAGCGCTGGGCGCGATGCATCGCCAAGGCGTGATTCATCGCGACATCAAGCCCGCGAATTTGCATTTGGGAGAAGATGGTGTGCTGCGCGTGCTTGATCTGGGCGTGGCGCTGAGCGGCCATGAGCCAGCAAGCCTACGCAGCTTGCATGCCGGCACGCCCAGTTATATCAATCCCGAGCAATTTGGCTTTGGACTGCACGGCGATGCTTCAGATCAGGCTGCAAATTCGGGCAGTGATTTGTATGCGCTCGGCGTCACTTTGTATCAATTGCTCACGGGTCGCTTGCCCTACGGCGAGGTGTTGCCCTATCAAACCGGGCGGTATTATCGCGACCCAACAGCACCGAGCCGCATCAATGCACAAGTGCCCGTGTGGCTGGATCACATTGCGCTCAAGGCCGTGGCGCGCGATCAAAAGCAGCGCTTTGAAACGGCAGAAGAGTTTTTACTGGCGCTAGAGCGCGGCGCGTCTCGCCCGCTCAATGCACCCATGTCCACACCACTGATGCAGCGCGATCCCACGGCATTGTGGAAAATCGCACTGGCGGTGAGCCTCTTGTTCAATGCGCTTTTGATACTGTGGTTGCTGTTTTTCCCCATTGTCTGATGCTACTAAAAGAGTAGCACTCAACATATATTATTTGCCGGCTAGAGGCCAAATATGCTTCAAAAATGGCTCTGAAGTAGATTCTCACAGCTTTCACACACTGCGTGCGCGACCACCTTTTTAGCTTCGGCCCGCTAGCGCTTCACATCGCTTCGCGATATGAGCCTGCGCTGAAAGTTCGGTCATTGCTTCGCAATTGATTGACTTCGTCAATCACGCACTGCGTGCGCGACCGCCCTTTTCCGCCCACGTTCTCGTCCAACGGATTTGCATGATGCGCACCATCACGAGAATCACGAGAGCCAAAATAGCGAAGCTTGCAAAGCCCCAAAAATAAGAGCCAAGGTATTGTTTCGACAAGCCCATGGCATTTGGCACGAAGCCGCCGCCGAGCGCCCCAATCTCGCCAATCATGCTGCCCGCCACGGCCGTGGCCAGTGGCCAGCGCAGCGGCACGAGCTGAAAGAGTGCGCCATTGCCAGCGCCGAGTGCCGCAAAGCAGAGCATAAAGAGCAGCGTGGTCACCACCAAGGAGCTGCCCGCCAAGCCGCAAAGAAACAAACAAATCGCGACCACCACGAGCACGCCAGACAGCGTATTGATGCCGCCCACCCGATCACTCACATAGCCACCCACCACGCGCACAGCAGAGCCCATCAGCGCGGCGAGCATCGTGAGCTGCCCGGCTTCTACTTTGGTGACTTTGAATTGATCGTAAAAATAGGTCGGCAAAAAGCTGACCAAGCCAATGAAACCGCCAAACGTCACCACATAAATCAAACTAAACGCCCAGCCATCCTTTTCAAAAAGACAAGCGATGTGCTGACGGAAGCTTTGCTTCTCAATATCTGGCGGTTCTTTGGCCAAAAAGACCATCACGAGCATCGGCGCGAGCATACAAATCGCCGCCAGCCCATACACGGCTTGCCAACCAAACTTCATCGCCAGCGGCGGTGCAAACAGCACGGCCAACACCGTGCCCGAATTGCCTGCACCTGCAATGCCCATCGCCAAGCCTTTGTATTTCGGCGGATACCAGCCCGAGCCCAAGCTGAGTGCCACGCCAAAGCTCGCGCCTGCAATACCGAGCAATACGCCCATCGCAATCACATGGTCATAGGTGCTGATGAAGAAATAGCCACCGATGAGCGCCGCCATGATCAGCGTCATCTCCACAAGCGCCGCATTCTTGCGCCCAATGTATTGCGCCAGTACACCCAGCGGAAAGCGCATGAGTGCACCTGCCAAAATCGGCACAGAAATCATGAAGCCTTTTTGCGCAGGCGTCAGGTTAAAGGTCTCTGAAATAAAGGGCGCCATCGCGCCGTTGAGCACCCAGACCGCAAAGCAAAAATCGAAATAGAAAAATGCGGCGAAGAGCGTGGGCGTGTGCCCGCTTCTGAGAAACGATTTGAAATCTGACATGGCATCCCGTGTTGTGGTTTGTATTCACAACAACAGTGCGAGAAGCGTGCCAGATATTCGTTTGCGCACAGTGATGATGCTGCACCGAAGTGCGGCATAAGCTTGCCTGATTGCACGTCAATGGTGCGCCCAGAGATGAAAAGCAGGATTCTTGTTGAACTTAAGCTGCCATTTTCTCTACATGCGATTGCCGGTTGTAAAGAAAATCAATCACAGCTCGGCGGTATTGCGCGTAGTCAGCGCTTTGCGCCAGCTCAATGCGGTTGCGTGGGCGCGGCAGATCGACGGGGAGCACATCGCCAATAGTTGCCGCAGGGCCATTGGTCATCATCACAATGCGGTCTGAGAGCAGCACAGCTTCGTCCACATCATGCGTCACCATCACCACGGTGCTGCGTGTTTTATGCACGATCTCTAGCAGCTCATCTTGCAGCTTGGCGCGCGTGAGCGCATCGAGTGCACCAAAGGGCTCATCCAGCAGCAACACCTGCGGCTCCATGCACAGTGCTCGTGCGATGCCTACGCGCTGCTTCATTCCACCAGAGATCTCGCCGGGGCGCTTAGAGATGGCATGCGAGAGGCCCACCATTTCTAATGCCGCTTCAGTGCGCGCTTTGAGCTGCGCTTTGTTCTCACCTTGGCGATTGGTGCTGGTGCTGCCAAAAACGCGCTCGACAGCGAGATACACGTTCTCAAAACAGGTGAGCCAAGGCAGCAGCGAATGATTCTGAAACACCATCGCCCGCTCAGGGCCCGGGCCTTTGATTTCCTTGTTGGCGCACAGCAGCACGCCTTCGGTGGGCGTGGTCAGACCAGCGATCAAATTGAGCAGGGTGGATTTACCGCAACCCGAATGCCCAATCAAGGTGACGAACTCGCCTTTGCTCACACTCAAATTAATGTCGCGCAGGGCGGGAAAGAGGCCTTTGGCGGTTTTGAAAGTTTGGGCAACGCCTGAGATGTCGATGTATTTTTCCATGATGAAACTCCTTGTCTGATGAATATCTAGGTAACGCGAAAAGTGCTAAAAGAACGAGAAAAACGCAAAAGTGGATAGGGAAATTTTTGTGCTTTTCGGTGTTTCTTTCGCAGTTTCCCGTTACCAAGTATTGGTTTTACGCCTTCACGTCTTCGTAAGTAAACGCCCCAGCGATTTTGACGAGGATGGCTTCTAAGATCAGCCCGACGATGCCGATCACGAAGATGGCGATGATGATGTTTTTGACGTTGAGGTTGTTCCACTCGTCCCACACCCAAAAGCCAATCCCCACGCCGCCCGTGAGCATCTCAGCGGCCACGATCACGAGCCACGCTGTACCAACGGCTAGTCGCACGCCAGTGAGCATGTAAGGCAACACAGCAGGAAACAAAATTTTCGTGATGATCTTCCACTCCGACAGGTTGAGCACGCGAGCGACGTTCATGTAGTCTTGCGGTACGCGTTGCACACCCACGGCCGTGTTGATGATCATCGGCCAAATGGAACAGATAAAAATCGTCCAAATCGCCGCAGGATGCGCACCTTTGAACACGAGCAAACCAATCGGCAGCCAAGCCAATGGCGACACAGGGCGCAGCAGGCTGATCAAAGGGCCAAACATGCGGTTGAGAAATACAAATCGCCCAATCGCAAAGCCCACCGGAATGCCTACGAGCGCAGCCAAACCAAAGCCCACGGCCACGCGTTTCAGCGAACTCCAAATATTCCAGCCAATGCCCTGATCATTGGGGCCATTGCTGTAAAACGGTTTGGAGAAAATATCCACGGCTTGCACGCCGGTAGCAAATGGCGTGGGAAACGCGCCTTTGCTGCTCATGGCGATGATCTGCCAAATGCCCACCAGCAATGCCATGCCCAAAATCGGTGGCACGATTTTGAGCAATAAATTGTCTCGTTTGCCGCGCCAGTCGAAGGGCAGCTTAGGCACACTGGTTTTTAGGTCTTTTGAGGCAGTAGCCGGCATAGAATCTGCGCGGGTCGCTACTGAATTCATAGCACCTCCGCTGGCTGCTGGCGTGGGGTGAGAACCTGCGCGCTTGAGGGGCGCGCTGGTCATGGCCGTATCAGGCAAAGGATTGTGAAATACTGCGGCAACCATAAGGCCTCCTGTGTGATGGCTTGGCGCCAGAATTAGGCTTTGACTTTGAAACCGTCGGCATACTTCGCGGGATTCGTGCCATCCCATGTGATGCCATCAATCATCTTGGAGCTGCGCATCTCGGATTTGGGCACGCTCACCTTGGCAGCAGTGGCAGCTTGGCGGTAAATATCCAAGCGATTCACAGATTTGGCCACTTCCAAATAGTTGGGATGCTCTTTGAGCAAGCCCCAGCGCTTGTGTTGTGTCATGAACCACATGCCATCCGAGAGGTAAGGGAAGGGCACAGCGCCATCGCCAAAGAATTTCATGTGGTTGGGGTCGTCCCAAGTCTTGCCCAAACCGTTTTGGTAGCGGCCCAAAATGCGCTGATTGATCACATCCACGCTGGTGTTTACGTAGGATTTATCCGCAATCGTCTCAGCCATTTTGGTTTTGTTGCTCAGGCTCGCATCAATCCATTTGCCTGCTTCAATGATCGCCGCAGTCACTGCGCGGCAAGTGTTGGGATTTTTCTTGGCGAAATCAGCAGTCACGCCGAGCACTTTTTCCGGGTGATCCTTCCAAATGCCTTGCGTTGTCTCAGCCGTGATGCCGATGCCATCGGCGATTGCGCGGTGATTCCAAGGCTCGCCCACACAATAGCCATCCATGTTGCCCACGCGCATGTTGGCCACCATTTGCGGCGGCGGCACCGTGATGACCTTGGCATCCTTGATCGGGTCAATCCCGCCCGAGGCCAGCCAGTAATACAGCCACATCGCATGCGTGCCGGTGGGGAAGGTTTGCGCAAAGGTGTATTCACGCTTTTCGCTGCTCATCAGCTTGGCCAGACCTGCTAAATCAGTGGCTCCCTTGTCGGCGATTTTCTTGGAGAGCGTGAGCGCTTGGCCATTGTGATTGAGCGTCATAAGCACATTCATGTCGCGCTTAGGGCCACCCACACCCATCTGAATGCCATAGGCCATGCCGTAGAGCAGATGCGTCATATCGTTTTCGCCCGAGAGCAGCTTGTCGCGCACGCTGGCCCAGCTCGCCTCTTTGCTTGGAATGATCGTGACGCCGTACTTTTTATCAATCCCCAACACAGAAGCCATCACAATGCTCGCGCAGTCCGTGAGTGGAATGAACCCGATCTTCACTTCCTTCTTCTCAGGCGCATCCGAGCCTTGGGCATAGACGGTCGCGCGCAGTGCGGGAGACAAGCCCACTGCACAGACTGCGCCGATTTGTAGCGCTTTGCGGCGACTGAGTTGTTTTTTCAAGAGATCATTCATGGCAACACTCCAAATACAAAAGACAATAAAAAAAGCGCTCTTGCATGCAGTCGCACAAAAATTGTGCGACTGCATCAAGAACGCCTTCGTTCTGGAAGATCCTTTGCGCTGCGCCATTGCAGAGCGTGGAATCAGGTGGTCAACATTGACCTTGTTGAGTTATATGCGAAAAGCGTGCCAACTTAACATAGCCTAGCAATTCACACCGCCGAACCTCAGGCGTTGGCAACAGACAAACAGTTTGGAAAAGTCAACCCCTACATTGGTTTGGATGGGTATGCCCCAGTGGCTTGAATGCTTTGGAGTGCCTAGCATTCGTGCTCTGTTCGTCCTTCCCTTTATTTGTTTTAGGTCATTCGTCATGCAGCATTTTTTGGAAACATCTCAAAATCACCAGACTCGGTGTATGCGGTGGATCGTTGCAAGCCTCTTGAGTCTGTCTGCCGTGCTCTCGGCATGTAGTGACGGCTCATCACTTGGTGCATCACCGACGCCTGATGCACCCATACCAGCAACACCAGCACAGTTGGTTGCATCGCCTAGTATCAAAGCCGTTTCGCTCAGCTGGGTGGCTAGTGTAGGTGCAAGCTACTACCTTATTCTTGAAGATGTGGATGGCGCATCGGGCCCGCTGCCCCCACGCGAGGTAGCGCGAATCACACAGACGCAAACCATCCAAGCGATCTCTCAGCTGCTATCTGCGCAGTTGCAGCTGGCCTATGCTGTGAAGGCTTGCAATGCATCGGGCTGTAGCGCACCGACAGCCCTCGCCTCGGTCGACTTGAGCCAAACAGTTGGCTACATCAAAGCCTCAAATGCGCAGGCGGGCGATTTGTTTGGAAGCGGCGCAGCCATTTCAGCGGATGGCAAAACTGTGGCCATTGGAGCACAAGGATTTGCTGGCTCGCAAGGTGCAGTGTATATCTTTGCACGCGATACCACAGGCTGGCATCAGCAAGCATTCATCACTGCGCCATTTGGCGAGGCGCTAGATTACTTTGGCAAGGTGCTGAGCTTGAGCTTGTCAGCTGATGGCAATACCTTGGCAGTGGGCGCAGATGGGCACGACAGTGACCATACTGGGATTTTCGCAGTGCATCCTGTTGACAATAATCTTGCACCAGAATCTGGCGCGGTGTATGTTTACAAGCGCACGGGAGCAGCTTGGGCGCTGGAGTCGTTCATCAAGTCCTCAAACGCTCAAGCGTATGATCTTTTTGGCTTCGCATTAGCGCTATCCGCTGATGGCAATACCTTAGCAGTAGGGGCATGGGGTGAATCTCGAAGTGGTGTTGGTGTAGACGCTCATGCTAATGCGAGCAGCGATGCCTATCTCAGTGGAGCCGCTTATGTGTTTACCCGCAACACAGGAGTTTGGTCTCAGCAAACCTATATCAAAGCCTCAGCGCGCGGAGCCAATGGGATTGACCATCAATGGTTTGGGATTTCAGTGGCGCTCTCTGGCGATGGCAACACTTTGGCGATAGGCTCGCTCGGGGATCGCAGTAATTCGGCTGCTGATCCTGCTGATTCCAGTTTAGATCAAGCAGGCTCTGTGCACACATACACCCGCTCGGCCAGTGTATGGACGCAGCAAGCCTATCTCAAATCGCATGCGCCTCAAAACAACGATACGTATGGTGTATCAGTCTCTCTCTCCTTCGATGGGCGCACGCTGGCAGTGGGAATGCACGGTGATGACAGTAACTACACGGGTACTTTCGCAGCCAGCCCTGTAGACAATGATTTGCTTAACAATTCTGGGGCGGCCTATGTGTATGCATTAAATGGCTCGGCGTGGCAATTGCGAGCCTATTTGAAATCTAGCCACCCGGATGCGATTGATCGCTTCGGACGCCGCGTCGTTCTCTCGGGTGATGGCAATACCCTGGCTATTTCTGCGCACCGAGAATCGGGCAGTGGCTTGCTGTTTGCTGGTGACCCAACCAACAACGGTGCTCTTGATTCTGGTGCGGTCTATCTCTTTCAACTTAATGGTGGAGCATGGCTACAGCAGCGGTACATCAAGGCCAACAACACCGGGGCCGGGGACAACTTCGGTATTGCGCTGGCTCTATCGTTCGACGGTCAAACCTTGGTTGTAGGCGCAGATCGGGAAGACGGTTCATCGGCGGGTTTGAATGGCAATGCGCAAGACAACTCAGCATTACAAGCTGGTGCAATCTACCTGTATTAAGACTGGCTAGCCAACTTGCTATTTTTTGGTAAGCCAGCGGCTGAGTAAGTCATGCACCAGCCCAATATCCACCGGCTTGCGCAGCACCAAATAGCCTTCATCTTCGGCTTGCACCAAGGCCGGTGCATTGAATTCTCCGCTAACCATCGCGCCACGTGCATCAGGCAGGCGTGTCATCAATGCCTTGAGTAATTCAAAGCCACTCTCGCCCGCCCGTAACCGCTCGTCACACAAAATCGCCAGCGGCGCAAAACCAGCTTGCAGGCAAGCAAAAGCCTCTGCTGAATTGCTAGCGATTTGCACCTCTACGCCCCAAGATTGCATCAAAGCCTGCCAAGCGCGGCTGACTTGCGGATCGTCTTCCACAATCAGGCAGCGGCCTTGGCCAATCGCTGGCCAACTGGTCTGTAAAGGCAGCAAGTCCGTCGAATCATGCGCATCATAGGCGGGCAGCATGCTCGCCTTGGGCACGCGAATCCAAAAGCGCGAACCACGCCCTAGCTTGGATTGCATACCCAACTGCGCTTTCATCAGCGCCGCGCAGCGCGCCACCACAGAAAGCCCTAAGCCATGCCCCGCAGAATGGATATCCCAAGCATTCTCTTGGCGAAAATAGGGCAAGTAAATCATCTGCTGCACTTCTTCCGCCACACCAATACCTGTATCCCACACCTCGATTTGCCAATCCGAGCCATGAGGGCGCACACCCATCAAGATACCGCCTTCCACCGTGTAGCGCAGCGCATTTTGCACCAAATTGATCACCACTTGGCGCAGCAGATTCACATCGGTTTGAGCCACGCTGGCTTGCGCCGGCAGGTGCAAGCGAATGCTCAGGCGGCGATCCTTAGCCTCGGCCTCGAAGAGCTGGATACAGTCTTTCAGCAAACTCGGCAGCAGCACCGCCCGCGATTCCACACGGAGCACACCCGCTTCCAGCTTGGATAAATCCAGCAGCGAGTTAAACATCAAATTCATCGCCCTTAAGCTGCTGCGTAGATCAGCCAGAGCGGGCTGCAGTGCTGCGTCGCGGTTTTGATGCGAGATGGCTTCGATCAGCATGCTCATCGCATGCGCGGGCTGGCGCAGGTCATGGCTGGCGGTGGCGAGGAATTGATTTTTTTCTAGCAGCGCATTCTCAGCGGCCTCTTTGGCCATCTTGAATTGCTCGGCCAAGCGCGTGCTGCTTTCTTCTAGGCGCACTTGTTGCAAGAAAAATTTATGTGCCATCAGCGCATGGCGATAATTCGCACCTGTGAACATCAAGATCATCGGCGTGATGTAGTACCAGTGATTGGGATAGGCAATGATCGAGAGCAAGGTGGCGACGTTCCAAGAACAATTGAAAAACCTTACGAAAATACCTAAAACAGGCGTTTGATGCGCTGCATTGCTAGCCACAATCGCCGCAATGACTAAATACCACAGAGTGTTGAACTCAAAGCTAGGCTCAGATGCCGTTAAAACGAAGGGTGCGCAAAGTGCTAAGCCATGCACGGCAACGATGCGCTTAAGTTTGGGCACCCAGCGCGCCATCAGGGCATGGCCGCCCATCTGGTTCATGTCTTGATCGAACTGACTTATCAATCGTTTTCTATAAAAATAAGCGCCCACATAGCCCAGCGCCCACAGGCTCATTAGCGTTATGTCATGTTGGCTGCCGTAAAACAACGCGGCAAAAGTAGCGATGATCGGCATCACAGTGAAGCCATATATCAAGCGCTCAAACGACATTTTCAAAAGCTGCGCATGCTTTTCAGGGCTGATATCAGATGCGGGCTGGATCAGCTGAACATATTCGCGCACGATGCTCGGCATTTTGATCTTGCTGCAAAGACTTTGAAGCATCACAAATCACCAAGCTTTGAAACAACGGTCTTTGAGTTGAGCAATTGCTTCTACGCGAGATTTCACATTCAGCTTTTGCAACACGCCAGTGACATGCTCTTTCACTGTGGCTTCCGTCACATTCAAATTCTGTGCAATGCGCTTATTAGGCAAGCCCTCAAGAATCATGGCTAGAATTTGGCCTTGGCGCACGGTTAATCCCAGCTCACGGGCGGTGATGGGCCATTGGTTTCTTCGGATTGATGATGCAATAGCTAGATCATCGATGGGCATAAACCAGCCCAAGCCCTGGATCAGGGTAGATACCGCTTCGCGAATCACGCCCGGCGAGGCTTGCTTGCTGATAAAGCCTTTTGCGCCCCATTGTTGGCACTTGAGTTGCACCACTGGATCATCATCTGAGCTCATCATCAGAATAGGCAGCTCAGGCCATTCTTTACTGAGCCGTTGCACCAAGCTTTCAGAGGCTTCGTTGGTCAGCCAAAAATCCACGATGGCAATCGCTGGCACGCCATGACTGGCAATGTATTGCAAGCATTCTTTTTCTGATGTGGTGCAGACGCTGTTGCCCAAGAGCGGATGCTCCTTGAGCAATTCACGCAAACCGCGTCCTACCAAAGGATGGTCATCGCAAATCAAAGCATAGCTGTTTGTGGTCACGAGTTGTTCTTTCAAGGCTTGAATTACCGGCTTGGTCGATGGCCGCAGCATGTTCATTCAATACTGAACTGTATTCAATTTTTAATGCAATGTGTGTATTGAACCACTGACAACTTGTTTTGTATCAGCAACCCCGACTTGAGTCGGGTGTGAGGGATGTGATTTTTTCACGCAATCACGTCTTGTTATACAAATTGCAGCACTGTCCCGACGCTTGTCGGGTTGCCCGCGCTTTGCTTTACATCAACACTCGCAGTTCTTGATTCTTTAACTGTTTTTGAGCAAAGACCTTATGTTTTCAAAACTCTTTTGTGTGGGCTTATTACCACCCTTCATTCTTGCAGCTGCTGCATCAGCACACGCGCAATCTTTCTCACGGGAGCAGCTTGGCGATGCTGAGATGAGCTGCCAAGCGCTTTACGACGGCGTGAAAGAAATGGATGCCACGATCACAGCAAATGCACCCACCCAAGCGCAAGCCCCAAACCAAGCTGCGGCCACGACCAAAGCCATCGCCGATATCGCTGTGCGCGAGGGGCGTTCATCCGAGCTTGCTCAATTTGGCAATCTGCTTGGTAGTTTGACATCCGGCTTGGGCATTGATCAACAGAGCCAGCAGCAAGCAGAGGCCAACAAAGCGCAAGCCCGCGACAGCGCAGCAGCGCGTAAGCAATACCTCACATCCCTCTTCAACAGCAAGAAATGCAAAGTCAGCACCTTGCGCAAATGAATCTCGTTCAACTTTACTTTACACAAGGAAAATCAATATGAAAACTTCTTTCAAATGGAATATGCGCGCATTGCGTTGGGCTGGCTGTATAGCCCTAGTGGCGGCTATTGCTGCATGTGGCGGGGGAGATGGGGTTGGTGGTGGTGGCTTGACGCCGCCGATTCTCGATCCGGTGAATAACGCAAATGCCGTCGACGACACTTTCCCTGTGATTCAGTCGGCAGCAGGCGGCAGCACTACGCCCGTACAAACGAACGACACTGTGACCATCAATGGCACTACCACCGCTGCTGTTCTTGGCACGAATGCGAGCATCGTCGCAGTAACGCGCACAAGCGCTGCACCAGCTGCTGGCTCCATCACTTTGAATACCAGCACAGGCGTGATCACGGTTGCTGCAGGCACGAGCGCTGGCGCGTATGCTTTTAGCTATCAATTGTGTCGCGCAGCACCAAACCAGTCGATATGCGATGTAGCAACCGCTAGTGGAACTGTAGCAACTACACCGCCTGCATCCGACCTTGCGACGAGGGCTGATATCTTGGCTTGCCCTGCATCTGCATTCTTGATTAGTTCCTCCAACTGGAGCAGTTGCCTAGCAGGGAAGCGTTTGGTGGGCAATGATCCGATCATTACAACGCAAACATGCCAGATACGTTATCTCGCAAATGGCGGCATTGAGTACACTCACAATGGTGTGCTGTATGAGCCAAGCGTTAACGGCCCTGCTGATGGCGGCTTATATCAAAACACCACATCTGAGCCTAGCGTCAAACTGATGTTTGGTATTCTGGATTGGAATCTAAGCGGATCGTCTGCACGTAATCGCGTGACGAAAGCTGATTTATCAGTCAATGTATTTCCTGATACACAAGATTTACTGGTGATCACTTACTTTGATAGCGGTTTGAACCGTCGCACCTTGAACTGTAATCTTACTAATCTTTGATGGCGTTTTTATAAAACGCAGCCTCGCAAGAGGCTGCGTTTCCTTGATTCCAATAGAAACTAAATAAATATGAAGCTATTTTGGATGGTCATCGCATTAACGCATTAATTTGACCAATCGGTTCAAATGAGTATTTGCAAGGTAACTATAGAGCCTAAACATGCTCTGTTTTTCACGATCGCTAGAGTCGGTGCAAAGTCGCGTAGCTGATCTATTTTGCGTGAATGACTACTTTTTCAAGTCAGTAAAGCCACTTTTCTATGCGCAAAAGTGGTGTCGTTTAAAAAAAGATGCCTATAAATTAATTGCGATTCTGGATGAAATTGAATAAAAAATAGCACAGAGCTTGTAGGATGATTATTTATCAACTCGTCTCAAGTCAATTTATAGTTATGAAGGCGTTGATTCTTTCTCTCGCTATACATATTTTTCTTCTCTATGCTTTAGGTGGTTTAGCGTTCCAGCAAAAAATTGCGAAGCCAAGTTCGACACCTACGCCAATTATTGAATTCAGACTAATCGCTTCACTGTTTCCTAAAAGTACTTCACATCAAGAAACTTCGATAGGCTATACGGATGTAAGACAGATACGCAATTTTCAGCAAGCTGTTAATCGATTGAAAAACACTGTAACTTCTATAAATACTGAATCTATTAGAAAGAATGAAAAACTAGAAAAGTTCTCCGATGAAACCTTTCTGCCTCAGAGCGAAATAAATAATGAAATCGGCAGTACATCGAAAAAGAATATGCCAGCAGTTAACGAAAACTATACTCACCTACCCTCTTTGGAGCTAGCACTTCGCAAGAGTGATCTTCCAAATTCTAGCTTGTCCGAATTAGCCTCTAAGCAGCTTTACATAGAACGCACAATTGGTATCAACGATTTTTCATCGAAAATTAACAACGCAAAAAAGGAGGCATGCCTGAAAAATCAAGGTGCCGGGCTTTTGGGGCTACCCATCTTTACGTATCGAATAATCAGCGATAAATGCACTTTTAATTGATAGCGTATCAGGCACGAACTGAGACCCCACCTGAAAGAGGCAGCCATACTCGGGTTGGGTTGCAATGCAGTGCGTTCACGCTTACAGTTCGCATTTGAATAAACGCTTGCTTGTAAATGCTGATAGATCAACCTTCCGCAAAACAGAATTTAAAGAATGATCCACATGACTTATCTGTTCTCGCAATCGAAGCTCTAGATACTCTGTTAAGTCAACTGATTCGCGACGGCGATGCTTACGTTTCGTCACGGTTTCTAGACTGGGTTGCAGATAGTCTGACGATAACGATTCTTTCTAGGCTCGAGGCGGTGCAGATAACAAGTAAATTTCAAGAAACTATGAGGTTAGGATATCCTAAAGTAGCAATGATGTACTGGGTCAGGCACTGGGCTTGTCCAGAAATCAAAAAACACTTCTCGCAGTATGCCGATCATTGTCCGTGCGCGAAAGTAAATGTCATATCCTTCATTAATAAGCGAAATTCCTAAATCACGATTAGATAAATTTTTCAAAATTTATCTAATCAATTTATGTGCAACGGTATCACATACTCTCCAAAATTAGTTCAAAAAAAGCTTAGCGATCACCGTGAGTTTCTTGTAACTTACGGCGATTTGACCAGAGCCGCAAACGCGAGCGATGGCGTTACCTTTAGAACTTGTTCGCGCATTGATTCGACGACTCACTTCAAATGCGTATCGGTAGGATACGCGCAGTGCCCAACCTTGCTACTGCGATTAGCCCTTGCAAAAATCGGTGCAACGCAACATTGCATTCAATATGCATGCTTGTGTAGATTTATATTTCAAGCAATTTTCTGGCCGTGATAAGCAAACACTACGCATCAGTTTTTCGAGCAATATCCCGACTGAATGCGGGTTTCAAATATATAAGTATTCAATTAGACTAAAAGAGAATTTAATGTGTGGATTTGAACTGCCAATATGCTTTCTGAAATGCACATATAGATTCAGGTTTTAACATATCCAAAAACGAACTATATATGTCAATTTATTTCACTTCCACTTCTTCAAACCACACCTCAACGACATCTAAGATTTTGCTAGTAACCAGTTTGTTCTGGATCTCCGATGTTGCTTTTTCGCAAACCATTGATAAAAAGCAGATCAGTCCTTGGAAGGTTTCCGTAGGTTTAGGG